>SLDB01000306.1 GCA_007125475.1 Nitriliruptoraceae bacterium
CGAGCGACGGAGGACCGTCCGTGATGGGCACGCAGGGCCTGGCCGTCCGGCTCCGGGACGTCGCGGTCGGGTACGGGTCGGCGACGGTGCTGCGTGGGCTCTCCCTGGAGTTGGAGCGGGGGGAGTTCGCCGGCGTGGTCGGGCCCTCGGGATCTGGGAAGTCCACGCTGTTGCGGCTGCTCACCGGCCGCGCCGACGAGCACGGCGGGGTCACCGAGGTCCTCGGACACCGGGTGCGTCGTGGACGGCCCCCGAAGGGGGTCGGGTACGTCCCGCAACTGGAGGCGATCGACTGGGAGTTCCCGGTCACCGTCGAGCAGGTCGTCCTCCTCGGCGACGCCGCGGCGAGTGCCCCGGTGCCGTGGTTCTCCCGTGCCGAGCGCCGCCGTGCCCGCGGGTACCTGGACCGCCTCGGGCTCGGCGGGTTGCACGACGTGCGGATCCGGGAGCTCTCCGGCGGTCAGCGCCAGCGGATGTTCCTCGCCCGCGCCCTGTTGCGGCGGTGCGAGCTCCTCCTCCTCGACGAGCCGACGTCAGGTGTGGACCTGGCGACCCGCGGCGACGTGCTGCGGCTGCTCGGCGAGTTGCACCACCTCGGGCTCACGGTGCTGCTCACGACCCACGACCTCAACTTCGTGGCGGCCCACCTCCCGCGTGTGGTGTGCCTCAACGTCGAGATCACCGCGGACGGCGCCCCCCGCGACGTGTTCACGACCGACGTGCTGGCGCGGACGTACCACGCGCCGATGCGGGTCCTCGACGACGGGGAGCGGGTGGTGGTGGTCGACGCCGAGCCGATACGCCTGCACGCCGGACCCGACCACCTCGACCCGCCGACGGATCGCGGACGGCGGGCACGGTGAGTGCCTGGTTCGTCGATCCGTTCACGTACGCGTTCTTCGGGCGCGCGATGGTCGCCGGGATCCTGATCGGCGCGATGTGCGGGGCCCTGTCGGTGTTCGTGGTCCTGCGCCGGATGAGCTACATCGGCCACGGCCTCGCCCACAGCGTGCTCGGTGGCGTCGCGGTCGGGGTGGCGTTCGGCGTCGACGTCTACGTCGGCGCCGTCGCCGCGACGGTGATCTCGGCCCTCCTCATCGACGGGATCACCCGTCGTCGTGGGATGCACGCCGACGCCGCGATCGGGATCGTCACCACCACGGTGTTCGCCGGCGGGGTGGCCGTACTGGCTGTGGTCCCGACCCGGGTGAACCTCGAAGCCGTCCTCTTCGGCAACATCCTCGCCGTCGACGCCACCGACCTCGCCGTCGCCGGTGGCGTGGGTGCGGGGTTCCTGATCCTGTTGGTGACGCTGTACAAGCGGCTGGTGTTCGCCACCTTCGACCCGGAGGTCGCTGACGTCCACGGGGTGTCCACGTCGGCGATCGAGCTGGTGTTCAGCCTCACGACCGCGGCGGTCGTCGTCGCCTCGGTCCAGGTCCTCGGCGTGCTCCTCATCGCCGCGGCGGTGGTGATACCGGCGGCGACGGCGCTGCTGGTGAGCCGCTCGTTCGGGGTCGTCCTGCTCGCCGCGACGGCGATCGGCGTCGTCGCGAGCGTCTCGGGGCTGTTCGTGTCGTTCTACGTCGATGTCCCCAGCGGCCCGGCGATCGTCCTGGTCGGTGCCGCGGGGTTCGCCGTCGTGTTCGCCTCGACGTCGTTCATCACCCGCTACCGACGGGTGCGGGCGGGGGGTCCGGCCGCCGGCGGTGACGGCGACTGGTAAATTGCGAACCATTGGCAATAGTTCACCCCGCTCAGCCGTGAGGAGTCCACCGCGGTGTCCCTCGTCCTCCGGTCCCTCCCCGTCCGTCGCGGACGGCGTACGTCGCCGTACCGCGTGATCGCACCCGCCCTGTTCGTCGTGCTCCTCGCCGGATGCGGTGGGGTCGGTGATGATCCGGCCACCGCCCCGGAGGTCGGTGACACCGCCTCGGAGCCCGGCGACGACGCCGCCGACGACGCCGGCGAGGAGCGTGACGACGGCGACGCCGACGACGCCACGGTGGAGGGTGACGAACCGGTGTTGCACCTCATCGCGACGGTCGCACCATTGGCCGACCTTGTGGATCGTGTCGGTGGGGAACGCGTCGAGGTCACGCCGCTGGTCCCCGCCGGGGCGGACTCGCACACCTACGAACCCCGGCCGAGCGACGTGCGACGCATCTCGGAGGCCGACGGCTATTTCGGGATCGGGTTGTCCCTCAACGACGCCGCGCTCCGCCTCGCCGAGGAGAACCTCCCGGAGGGCAGCACGCTCGTCCTCCTCGGCGAGGCGGCCCTCGACGACGACGCCCTGGTGTTCGACCACGCCCACGACGACGATGACGGGCACACCCACGACGACGGGCACACCCACGACGACGGGCACACCCACGACGAGGAGCTCGGACCGAACCCGCACGTGTGGACCTCGGTGCGCAACGCGGCCGTCCTCGTCGCGGCGATCGCCGACGAGCTGGCAGCCCTCGACCCCGACGGTGCCGACACCTACCGGGCGAACGCGGCGGAGTACGGCGACGACCTCGCCGAACTCGATGCCCGGATCGCCGAGGCGGTCGAGACGATCCCCGAGGACCAGCGCACCCTGGTGATCTACCACGACGCGTGGAGCTACTTCGCCCGCGACTACGGCCTGGAAGCCGTCACCGCCGTGCAGCCGGCGGACTACTCCGAGCCGTCGGCGGCTGAGGTCCGGGCGGTGATCGACGTGATCCGGGAGCACGACGTCCAGGCGGTGTTCGGCAGCGAGGTCTTCCCCACACCGGTGCTGGAGACGATCGCCGAGGAGACCGGGGCGAGGTACGTCGGAGACCTCGCCGACGACACCCTCCCCGGCGAGCCCGGCGAGGAGGAGCACAGCTACCTGGAACTGCTGCGGCGGAACGCCGAGACGATCGTCTCGGCGCTGGGAGGCGATGCCACGACGCTGCGCTGACCTCGGCACCGGTAAGGTCACCGGGTCTGGAGGTCGCCTGTGAGTGTCGTGGCGGTGATGGGTGCCGGCTCGTGGGGCACCGCGTTCGCGATGATCGCCGCGGACGCGGGGGCCCGTGTGCGGCTGTGGGCCCGGCGAGACGAGGTCGCCGAGGAGGTCCGCCGGCATCGGAGCAACGCCAGCTACCTCCCCGGTGTCGAGCTCCCGGCCGCCGTGCACGCCACCGCCGACCCGCATGAGGCCCTCGACGGCGCCGAGATCGTCGTCCTCGCCGTCCCCTCGGTGGGGGTGCAGGAACAACTCGAGCGGTGGGGCGGGGTGGTCGATCCCGACGCGACGCTGGTCAGCCTCGTGAAGGGCGTTGACGTCGCCACCCTGCGGTTCGGCAGCGAAGTGATCACCGAGTCCCTGGACTGCGACCCGCGTCGCGTGGTGGTGGTCAGCGGCCCGAACCTCGCGCGCGAGTGCGCTGCGCGACTCCCGGCGGCGACCGTGGCGGCCGGCCGGGACCCGGCGCGCACCGCCCACGTGCAGGCGGCGGTGATGGCGCCCTACTTCCGGGTGTACACCAACGAGGACCGGGTCGGCGTCGAGGTTGCCGGGGCGGTGAAGAACGTCATCGCGCTCGCCGCCGGCGCCGCCCACGGGATGGGCCTCGGGGACAACGCGATCGCCGCGGTGGTGACGCGTGGTCTGGCGGAGATGACCCGGCTCGGGGTGGCGCTCGGTGGCGCGCCGTTGACGTTCTCGGGGCTCGCCGGCGTCGGTGACCTGATGGCGACGTGTACCTCGCCGCAGTCCCGCAACCGCAGCGTCGGCGAGCGACTCGGCCGCGGCGACGCGTTGGGGGACATCACCTCCTCGATGCAGATGATCGCCGAGGGCGTGACGTCCAGTCGGGCGATCCTGGCGATCGCCGAGCGGCACGGTGTGGAGATGCCGATCACCCAGGGGGTCGTCGCGGTGTGCCACGCCGGCCAGGATCCTGCCGGACTCGTCGAGGCGCTCCTGGCGCGTGAGGCCAAGCCGGAGATCTACGGGATGGGGCACCGGGCGTGAGCGATCCGGGTGTCGTGATCGTCCTTGACGGTCCGACCCTGGTCGGGCGGTCGACCACGGCGGCCGGACTCCAACAACGCTGGCCCGAGGTCCGCGACGGGCCGCTGCTCGGGGTGGGGCTCGACGCCGCCCTGGACGCGCTCGGCGCCGGTTCACGGCGGTGGCGGCCGCTGGTGCTGCCCCATCGGGCCGCGTCGTCAGTGAGCGGGACCCCGGTGTGGGGACCACTGGGCCGGGAGGTGATCACCGGGATGCACCGCGCCGCCGCAGCGTGGGCCACCGCCGGCTTCGACGTCGTCGTCGACCACACGTTCCTGGACCGGGCCAGTGCCACCGACCTCACCGCGACGTTGCGGGGTGTGCCGACGCTGTTCGTCGGGCTGGTCTGCCACCCGGACGTCCTCGAGGAGCGGGAACGCGTCGCCGGTGCCCCGATGGGGCTGGCGACCGCCGAGCTCGCGGCCGGTCGGGACGCCGTCACCCGTGACCTGATCCTCGACACCTCGGAATCGACCACCGACGAGTTGGTCGACGCGCTGCTGGCGGCGGTCCGGTCATGGCTGCGGGGCTGAACGCCACCCGGTGGCGTGCGCCGGTCAGCCGACCTCGAGCCCGAGGGCCTCGATGATCTTCTCGGTCTGACCGAACACGCCCTGGTTGATCTCGCGGCTCGACGGACCGACGGTGTCGATCGCCTCGATGCGTTCGGCGACGTCCTCGACCGACGGGACCCCGTCGAACGTCACCCCTTCACCCTCCAGGAGGGCGACCCGCGCCATGTACCCCCCGCCGAGCGAGTAGAAGCGGCCGGTCTCGGTGCACCCCTCGGACGCCAGGTACGCCACCAGCGGGGAGACGTACTCGGGCTGGAGGCGTTCCAACAGCGCCTCGGGGAGGATGTCCTCGGTCATCCGGGACGCCGCCGCCGGGGCGATGGCGTGCGAGGTGATGTTGTACTTCACGCCTTCCAGCGCGAGGGTGCGGGTGAGCCCGACGAGTCCGAGCTTCGCCATCGCGTAGTTGGACTGGCCGAAGTTGCCATACAGCCCCGTCCCCGAGGAGGTGTTGATCACCCGCCCGTAGGCCTGCTCGCGCATGTGTGGCCACGCCGCCCGGGTGACGTGGAAACCGCCGTAGAGGTGGACCTTCAGGACCAGGTCCAGCTCCTCGGGGGTCATCTTCAGGACCGTGGCGTCACGCAGGATCCCGGCGTTGTTCACCACGACGTCGACGCGTCCGAAGTGCTGCATCGCCGTCTCGACGATCGCCTCACCGCCCTCCCAGGTGTGCACGCCGTCGTAGTTGGCCACGGCCGAGCCACCGGCGGCCTTGATCTCCTCGACCACGGCATCGGCCATCTCGGAGCCCGCACCGGTGCCGTCACGGCTCCCGCCCAGGTCGTTGACGACCACCTGCGCGCCGCGGTCCGCGAAGAGGAGTGCGTGGCTGCGACCCAGGCCGCCGCCGGCGCCGGTCACGATCACGACCCGGCCATCGAAGTCGATCTCCGCCACTTCGTCGTTCCCTCCGCCTCGGTGTCCTGTTGTGGTCTGCGCGTAGGTTTGTCCCCGGGCGACGGTGACCACCACACGGCGGCAGGTGCCCGGGGGACGCGGTGCAAACGCGGCGCACCCTACCCGCCGGCGGGGTGGGGCCCGACGCCGCGAGCCCCGGTCCTGGATGCCGTCGGCCGCTGGAGGTGATCCTCCGGGAGCCCAGCTGACAGTGACGAGCTCGTCGTCACCTGCCGCCGGAAGTTCGGTCCGGGTAGCTGCCAGGAGACCCAGTAGCAGGCCGGTGGCTCGGTCGGGAAGCGGACCGGGTCGAAGCCCAGCGTCACAAGCCTCGTAGGGGGAGGTCCAGCTAGGGTGATCACGGTGCATGCAGCACCGGGAACCTGGGGCCCGTTCGGCTGGCAGGCGCCACGCACACGACACTGCGGAGGAGGGCAACAGTGGGCGAGGAACCGACGTCGACAGCTGAGATGGTCGCCGAGGCACGGCGTGAGGTACGTGGCCTGAGCATCGAGGAATTCGAACGTGTGCGCCAGAGCGGCGAGGCCCTGATCATCGACGTGCGTGACGTACGTGAACGCTGGAACTCGGGGACGGTGCCCGGTGCCCGCCACGCCCCGCGGGGCATGCTCGAGTTCTGGGCGGATCCCGACTCCGAGTACCACAAGGACTATTTCGACCGGCAGACGCCGGTGGTTCTCTACTGCGCCGGTGGTCTGCGTTCCGCACTGGCCGCGCAAACCCTCCAGCGGCTGGGCTACACCGACGTCTCCGACCTGGAGGTGGGCTACGAGCAGTGGAAGGAGGCCGGGGGCGCGTGGGAGGAGGTCCCCGTGCCCGACTCCGTCAGGCGCTGAGCCGCAATGGGCCGCTACTCGGAGCTCCACCGGCGCTCGCTCGAGGACCCGGGGGGCTTCTGGGGCGAGGCCTCCGAGCGCCTCGACTGGTGGCGGCCGTTCGACACCGTCCTGGACGATTCACGGCCGCCGTTCTACCGCTGGTTCACCGGCGGAGGACTGAACATCTGCCACAACGCCGTCGATCGTCAGGTCGAGGCGGGCCGGGGCGAGCACACCGCACTGATCCATGACAGCCCGATCACCGGCAGCGGCTCGAGCCTGACGTTCCGCGAGCTCCGCGACCTCGTCGCCCGGTTCGCCGGGGTGCTGCGCGACGAGGGCGTCGCCCGTGGTGACCGGGTGGTCGTCTACATGCCGATGGTCACGGAGGCGGTGGTCACGATGCTGGCCTGTGCCCGGATCGGCGCGATCCACTCGGTGGTCTTCGGGGGCTTCGCGGCCGCTGAGCTCGCCGCTCGGATCGACGACGCCGAACCCAAGCTCGTCGTCTCGGCCTCCTGCGGCTACGAGCCGGGGCGGGTCGTCGACTACTACGCCCTGTTGAACCGCTCACTCGCCCTGGCAGACACCCCCCCGCCTCGCTGCGTGATCCTGCAGCGCACCGCTGATCCGGTCGAACTGGACCCGCAGCGCGACCTCGACTGGCACGAAGTGACCGCCGGCGCCGCACCCGCCGATTGCGTCGAGGTGGAAGCCACCGACCCGCTCTACATCCTCTATACCTCGGGGACGACGGGCCGCCCCAAGGGGGTGGTCCGCGACCACGGCGGCTACGCGGTGGCGCTGAGCTGGAGCATGGAGTACGTCTACGGCCTCGCCCCTGGCGAGGTCTACTGGGCGGCCTCCGACATCGGCTGGGTGGTGGGCCACTCCTACACGGTCTACGGCCCGCTACTGCACGGTTGCGCGACCGTGCTCTACGAGGGCAAGCCGGTGGGTACGCCGGATGCCGGTGCGTTCTGGCGTGTCGTCGAAGAGCACGGCGTCGCGGTGCTGTTCGCCGCCCCCACCGCGCTGCGGGCGATCCGCGGCCAGGACCCTGACGCTCGCCTCATCCGGGCGCGTGACACCTCGACGTTGCGCACCCTGTTCGTGGCCGGCGAGCGCTGCGACGTGGACACCCTCAGGTGGTGCCGTGAGCACCTGGGCCTCGCCGTCGTCAACCACTGGTGGCAGACGGAGACCGGGTGGCCGATGAGCGCGAACCCGGTCGGCGTCGAGTCGCTGGCGGTGCCGGACGGATCGATCGGCCGGCCGATGCCCGGATACGACATCCGGATCCTCGACACGCACGGAGCCGAACAACCGCCTCGGAGCAGCGGCGAGATCGTGGTGCGCCTGCCGCTACCACCGGCGGGGTGCCTGACGCTCTGGGGTGACGACGAGGGCTTCGTGAACTCCTACCTGGAGCGCTACCCCGGTTTCTACCGGACCGGGGACGCAGGCTTCTTCGATGACGAGGGCTACCTGCACATCCTCGGACGGGTCGACGACGTCGTGAACGTGGCCGGCCACCGCCTGTCGACCGGCGGTATCGAGAACGTGGTCAGCGCACACCCTGACGTCGCCGAGGCCGCGGTGGTGGGTGTGCCCGACGATCTCAAGGGTGAGGTGCCGCTGTGCGTGCTCGTCCTGCAGGCGGGCACGACGCGTGACGTGGACCGGGTCATCGCCGAGGTGGTTGCCAAGGTGCGTGAGGAGATCGGACCGGTCGCCGCCCTCAAGTCGGGGGTGGTCGTCAGCGGGCTGCCGAAGACGAGATCCGGCAAGGTCCTGCGCAGCTGCATCCGCTCGCTCGCCGCCGGCGAGCAGGTGACGGTCCCGCCCACGATCGAGGATCCGGACGCGATCGACGAGGTCGCCGAAGCCCTGCGCCGGATCGGACGGCCGCCGGCAGGAGGCACTGCGGCCCGGCGGTAGGCGTCCTCGGGCCCCCGCGGTCCGGCCGCGGAAGGAACGAGTCGCGTTCCTGCAGGTCAGAGATGCACGCCCCGCGCTTCATCTCGGTACCGATCCACCCCACCGTGGCGCCTGCCCACCGGTCCCGGAACCCCCGCCGTTGCGGCCGGGCGGATCGGGGCCACCCGAATGTGCCAGCGGTGTACTGCGGGCCTGCGGTGACTTGACATCGATCGGAGCTGCCTACCGGGATGTCGCCCGATCGACCGGTCGTCGGTTCAGGCGAACGCCGCGGCCCGTCGTCGCAGGTCGTCGAGTCCGGGTTCGTCGGGGTCCCACGGCCGGCCGGGGTGGATGATGGCAACCTGGCATGCCTCTGCGGCCTGGACGAGATCGCGGAACGTGCCGGCGTGCAGATCGGAGATGGAGGCCTGCTTGTCCTCGTTGTAGGCGAACATGCGTGGGTTCAGGTTCGTGCACTCGTCACAGGTTGTGCAGCGAGCCGTCTCGATCCATGCATCGCCAGTGGCGGGACCGTGGTCCGGCTCGGCGATGTTCGACGTCGCGGCGACATCCTCGGGCGCGTCGTCCGGGGCCCTGTCCTCCGGCACGTCTGACGCGGCCGCCGCGTCCGGCGGGGTGGAGGGCGTCGGTTGCGACGGCGGACGGGCCGACGCCTCGACCTCGTGGCGTTCGATCTCGAACGCCGCCCGGTCGGCGGCGAGTCGTCGGCGTTCCTCGGAGTCACGGACACCGGACCGCTCCTGCAGGCGACGCCACGCCATGAGGAACTGCTCGGTGGTCGCGACGACCCGGTGATCGACGACGACGCGTCGCAGCACGTCGGCGTGGTCGACCGCGACGATGTAGGGCACACGATCCCGGCGGTCCGACCCGCTCATCCGCAGGAAGTCGGCGACGGGGACCATCGCGTCGGTCCACGCACGTCGCGGTGTGACCACCACGTGATCGGCAAACCGTGGGTCCGCCGCCACGAGGTCCGCGACCGTGAAGGCCACGTCCTCGCGGACGCGCTGTAGGTGCTCGTCTTCGTACGTGAGGGTGTGGATAGGCCAGTCGGCGGCTGGTTGGGGGTTCTTCTCCACCGCGAGCTGGCTCGGCCCATCGGTGCCCCCGGCCGGGTCGTAGCTGAGGAACGGCACCGCCCGGGCCTCGGACGCGGCTGCGGCGGCGAGGTAGGGCGGCAGGTCCGGGCCAGGCTGGACCGCCCCGGTGACGATGCTGATCAGCGCCGGCCCGTGGTCCGCCAACGCGTCCCGAACGGCTCGGGACATGCGGGCGAGCC
>SLDB01000181.1 GCA_007125475.1 Nitriliruptoraceae bacterium
ATCGTCGCCGACGCCCATGCACGGGGGCGTGACGGGCCGGGGGTGCGGGCGTGCGCGGAGTACCTGGCCCGGCTGCGGCAGCGTCGGGAGGTGGCGGCGCGCGCCCCGGAGAAGCTCGAGCTGTTGGCGGCCGCCGCCCCGGGGCTGCAGGGCCGTCGGAGCCTGGTGTTCACCGACACCGTGACGCAGGCCCAGGACGCCGCCGCCCGCCTGTCGTCGAACGGGGTGCGTGCCGAGGTGGTGCACGGTGAGCTCGACCAGCAGCGGCGGCGGATCCGGATCGCCCAGTTCCGACGGGGACGCATCGACGCCCTGGTGGCGCCCCGCGTCCTCGACGAAGGGGTCGACGTCCCCGACGCCGAGGTCGCGGTGGTCCTGGCGGCGTTCCGCACCCGTCGTCAGATGATCCAGCGCCTCGGACGGGTGCTGCGCCTCAAGCCCGGCGGTGCGTCGGCGAGGCTGGTCGTCGTGTACGCCCGGGACACCGCCGAGGACCCGGAGCACGGGGGCCACGCGGCGTTCCTCGCCGAGGTGCGTCGGGTCGCGACGGCGGTCGAGGAATTCCCTCCCGGGTCCGGGGCGTCCTCACTGCAGGCCTGGTTGGCCGGTTGACCAGGTGGATCGCCCGGGGCGATTCCCGCGGAGCGGGTGGCGCGTCCGTTATCCTGCGCGGCGGACGCACGGAAGGTGCGGACCCGTGCGCAGCGAGCGGGGCCTCCCGTCGCCGTGGGCTCGCCGTACCGCCGGTGCGTCGGTGGGGCGTGCCCTACAACCCGTCCCGCACCCCGTAACGGGCAGGAGGAGCCGGTGGTCGAGCCGTCGCGGGATCCGGCGCTGCGGGAGATCCTCACCATGCTCGCACCGGGGACACCGCTGCGCGAGGGCATCGAGCGGGTGATCCGGGCCAATCGCGGGGCGCTGATCGTGATCGGGTGGAGCCCGGAGGTCGAGCCCCTGGTCTCCGGCGGGTTCGTGATCGACATCGGTGCCACGAGTCAGCGCATCGCCGAGCTCGCGAAGATGGACGGCGCCCTGGTGCTCGACGCCGACGCCTCCCGGATCCTGCGCGCGAACGTCCACCTGGTGCCGGACCCGGGGATCCCGACGTGGGAGACGGGGACGCGGCACCGGTCGGCGGAGCGCACCGCGCGCCAGACCGGCCAGCCGGTGATCACCGTCTCGGAGTCGATGGGGATCGTCTCGTTGTACTTCGGGGAGCGCAAGCACGTCGTCGAGGAGGTCTCGGCGCTGCTGTTCCGCGCGAACCAGGCGCTGTCGACCCTGGAGCGGTACCGCTCCCGACTCGACGAGGTCTCCGCCCTGCTGTCGGCCCGCGAGATCGAGGACGCGGTGACGCTGCGGGACGCGGTCCTGACGCTGCAGCGCGCCGAGATGCTCCGCAGGATCGCCCGCGAGGTCGAGGACCACGTCGTCGAGCTCGGGACCGAGGGGCGGTTGATCCAGCTGCAACTCGACGAGCTCGTCGGCAGCGTCGCGAACGAGCGTGAGCTGGTGGTCCGTGACTACCTCGGCGACCGCCGGCGCCGTCTGGACAAGGTGCTGCGCGACATCGGCCGGCTCTCGATCGACGAACTCCTCAACGCCGACCGCGTCGCCTCGGCGTTGGCCTACTCCAGCGACGACCTCGAACGCCCCGTCACGCCACGGGGGTACCGCCTGCTGTCGCGTATCCCGCGGTTGCCGGTGAGCGTCGTGGACGGCCTGGTGGAGAAGTTCGGCACGTTGCCCCGGGTGATGGAGGCGACGATCGCCGAACTCGACGAGGTCGAGGGGATCGGCGAGTCCCGGGCACGCAGCATCCAGGACGGGCTGCGACGGCTGGCGGAGGCGACGTTCCTCGAACACTACGTGTGACGGGCCCGGGTGGTGGCACGGCCCCCGACGAAACCCGCCCCGACCAGCACAGACGCGGAGGCACTCCTCGACCGGTCCGGCGAACTGTGGTACCCTAACCACCGGTCCGCGGACGTGGCCGTTCGGCCATCTTCCCCTCCGCGACCGTCACGCGCATGGGAGCCCGGGCGTGTGCCGCACGTCCCCGGCCCCGGTTTCCCCCGCGATCCGCGACGAGGAGCATCACCAGGCACGGCACCTGGTCACACGTCTGATCGCGTTCGGCACCTCCCCTCTCCCGAGACGTCAGGAGCACGGCCACATGGCGTACAGCGTCGGCGACACCGTCATCTACCCACACCACGGCGCCGCGGTGATCGAGCGCAAGGAAGAGCGCGAACTGAAGGGGCAGGCACGCGAATACCTGGTGCTGCGACTGACGTACGGCGACCTGACGCTGATGGTCCCCGCCGACTCCTGCGAGGAGGTCGGGATCCGCAACGTCGTCTCGAAGAAGGAGGTCGAACAGGTCCTCGGCGTCCTGGGTGAGCCCGAGGGCAAGGCCGCCGGGAACTGGTCGCGGCGCTTCAAGGCGAACTACGAGAAGCTGCGCTCCGGCGACATCTACCAGGTCGCCGAGGTCGTCCGGAACCTCGCCACCCGCGAGAAGGACAAGGGGCTCTCCGCCGGCGAGAAGCGGATGCTGACGAAGGCCAAGCAGATCCTGCTCTCCGAGCTCGCGGTCGCGATCAAGAAGGACGAGGAACAGGCCGAGGCCCTCGTCGAGGAGACCCTCGCCGTCGCCCACCAGTGAGCGGTCGCCCAACCCCGGTGACGCATCGAGGTTGGGCGGTGACCACCGCGGTGGCGTTGGCCTAGCCTCCGGGCTCGAGGTGGCCGGAGGGCGCGGTGGTGCAGGTGCGGACGCGGAGCGGTGAGACGCTCGTCGAACTGATCCGTCTCGCCGTCGTGGTCGCCCTCACCGCGACCGGGTACGCGCTGGGTGGTACCGGGTTCACCCTCGGCACCTTCGACTCCGTCGACGAGGTGCGCCTGGCGACCTCGGTGCTCGGGGCGCTCACCGGGTACCTGGCGGGGGGGCTCCTCGGTCGTGGGGTCGTGCGTGGTGCCGATGTCGCCACCGAGCGCCTCCGGCACATCCCTGCGGTTCAGCTCGTGGCGGCCGCGATCGGGGCTTCGTTCGGTGCGCTGTTGGGGGTGCTGCTGCTGTTGCCTGCCGTCGTGTTGCCGCTGAGCGCCGTCACCGTCCCGATCGGCGCCGCCGTCCTGCTGGCGCTGACGTTCCTCGGTGGGCGGCTGGGGGCCGACCGGGGCGGGGAGCTGGGCCGATTCGTCGGGGTCCGGGGACGCCTCGACGTCCGTGCCCCCTCGCGCGGCGGCGGGGTGAAGATCGTGGACTCCTCGGCGTTGATCGATGGTCGGCTCAGCGACGTGGCCCGGAGCGGGTTCCTCGAGGGCGTCCTGGTCGTTCCCCGGTTCGTGATCGACGAGGTGACCCGGATCGCGAACGGTGGCGAAGATCACCGCCGCGAACTCGGTGAGCGGGGGTTGGCCACGCTGCAGACCCTGCAGGACGAGGGTCTGGTCGCCGTCGAGGTCGATGACGACGAGGCCCCCGGCGTCGCCACGGTCGACGACCGCCTGGCACGACTGTGCCGTGAGCGGGGGGCGGCTCTGCTCACCGCCGACGCGGACCTGGCCCGGACCGTCGAGCGCAGCGGGGTACGGGTGCTCAACCCCCACGCCCTCGCCGACGCGGTGCGCTCCCCCGTCCTCCCCGGCGACACCGTCGAGCTCCACGTCGTCCGTCAGGGGCGTGAACCCGGGCAGGGTGTGGCCTACCTCGCCGACGGCACCATGGTGGTCGTCGAAGGGGCCTCCGAGGCCGTCGGTGCGACGTGCACCGCCGACGTCACCTCGATCGTCCAGAGCCGAACCGGACGGCTGCTGTTCGCGACCCGGTCCGGGGGCGGGGCGTGAACCTCGGGGTGGTCGTGGTCGCGGCCGGGTCGGGGGTGCGACTCGGGGCGGGGTCGGCGAAGGCGCTGGTCCGCGTCGCCGGTCGCTGCCTCGTCGACCACGCCGTGTCCCGGCTGGCCCAGGCGGGGTTGCCGCCGCCGGTGATCGTCCACCCGGCGGGCGCCGAGGCCCAGTTCCGTCGCGCCGTCGCCGACCCGGTCGCCGGCTGGGTGAACGGCGGTGACCAGCGCCGTGACAGCGTCCGGGCCGGCACCGCCGCCCTCCCCGCCGACGTCGACGTCGTGGTCATCCACGACGCGGCGCGGGCGTTCACCCCGGTGGGGGTGATCCGGGAGGCCGTCACTGCGGTGACCGCCGCCCCCGGGGTCCTCGCCGCCGCCCCCGCGACCCCGGTCGTCGACACCCTCAAGCGGGTCTCGTCGACCGGGGAGGTGACCACGGTCGACCGGACCGGCGTGTACGCCGTGCAGACACCGCAGGTGCTCACCCGCCCCGCCCTCGAGGCGTCGCTGGCGGCGGTCACCGCGGGGACCGACGAGCTCGAGGCGGTCGAGCGCCTCGTCGCCGCCGGGGAGCTCGACGGTTCGATCGTCCTCGTGGCCGGGTCCGAACTCGCCCGGAAGGTGACCTACCCCCACGACCTCGAGGTGCTCACCGCGATCCTGGCCGGCGCACGGAGTGGGGAGCGATGAGCGGTATACGACTCGGCCACGGACTCGATGTCCACGCGTTCGCCGACGCGGCGTCGCGCCCCCTGGTGCTCTGCGGCGTGCAGGTGCCGGGTGCTCCGGGGCTCGCGGGGCACTCCGACGGCGACGTGGCGGCGCACGCGGTCGCCGACGCCGTCCTCGGGGCTGCGGCGCTGGGAGACCTGGGGTCGCGGTTCGGGGTCGACGACCCGTCCCTGGCCGGTGCCCGCTCGATCCTGCTGGTCGAGGAGGTCGTCGCCGACGCCCGGGACGCCGGCTGGCGCGTCGGGAACGTCGACCTCACCGTGGTCGCCCAACGCCCACGGCTCGCCCCCCACCGCGACGGGATGCGCCGCCGCCTCGCGCTGGCCTGCCGGGTCGACCTCACCGACGTGTCCGTGAAGCTCACCAGCACCGACCACCTGGGCAGCATCGGCCGAGGTGAGGGGATCGCGGCGTGGGCGACGTGCGTGATCACCGCGGTGGACCCGGTGTGACCGCAGCCGACCGCGGTTCGTCGGTGCATCCGGCGCCGTCCGGTGATCGCCGGCGGCGTGCCACGGTCGATCCGGCCGGCCGGCGGTAGGCTCCCGGCGGTCCGGGTCGTCGCGGTGCCCCGCACCCGCGGGCCGGCCCGAGGCCCGTGTGTCGCGACCGCGCGCGGCTCGCGACGCGCCCATGCCCCCGGATGCGTGACCGCTGCACGCCCGATGCCACGGTGGACTCCGATGCCCCTCGCCCTGTACGACACGCTGACCCGGCGCAAACAGCCGTTCGTCCCCGCCCACGAGGGACGGGTCGGCATGTACGTCTGCGGTCCCACCGTGCAGGCCCCGGCCCACGTCGGCCACGGCCGGGCCGCAGTGGTGTTCGACGTCCTGCGCCGGTACCTGCGTGCGACCGGTCACGAGGTGACCTTCGTGCAGAACGTCACCGACATCGACGACAAGATCATCATCCGTGCCCGCCGCGAGGGCGTCCCGGCGGCGGTGATCGCGACCCGGTTCACCCGTGCCTGGAACCGCACCATGGACGCCCTGGGCGTCCTGCCTCCGGACGTGCAGCCGCTGGCGACCGGTCACCTGCTGGAGATGCAGGAGCTGATCTCCCGGCTGCTGGAGTGCGGGAAGGCGTACGAGGTCGGCGGCGACGTGTTCTTCCGTGTGCGCAGCTTCCCCGGGTACGGGGCGTTGTCCCGCCGGCAGGTCGACGACATGCAGCAGGGTGAGGACGTCGTGGACGCTGACCGCAAGGAGGACCCGCTGGACTTCGCGTTGTGGAAGTCCGCCAAGCCCTCGGAGCCGTCGTGGCCGTCACCGTGGGGTCCGGGTCGCCCCGGGTGGCACATCGAGTGCTCGGCGATGGCGGCGAAGCACCTCGGCCACGGGTTCGACATCCACGGCGGCGGGCTCGACCTGGTGTTCCCCCACCACGAGAACGAGATCGCCCAGCACCAGGCGGCACACGGCGACACCTTCGCCCGTACCTGGGTTCACAACGGCATGGTCCGGATGGGCGACGAGAAGATGTCGAAGTCGGTCGGGAACGTCGTCGCCCTCGAGGACGCCGTCGAGCGTTGGGGCTGCGGCCCGCTGCGGCTGTGGTACCTCTCCGCGCAGCACCGCACCCCGCTGACGTTCGAGACCGAGCGGCTGCGGGACGCCACCACGGTCCACGAGCGGTTCACGACGTTCCTGCGCTCGGCACGAAGGGCGACCGAGGGCGTCGAGCCCGACCCGTCCGCCGCACGTCGGCACGTCGAGGCCTTCCACGCCGCGATGGACGACGACCTCAACGCCCCGGCGGCGATCGCGGCGTTGCACGAGCTCGTCGGGGACGGCAACGAGCGCCTCGCCGCCGGCGGGGGTGAGGCTCCCGGGGCGGTGGTCGGGCTCGCCGACGCCCTCGTCGCGCTCGGCGACGACGTCCTCGGGCTGGGGATGGAGGCGTCGCTCGCCGGAGCCGCCGACCTCGAGTCCCACCTCTCCACCCTCGTCGAAGGCCTCCTCGAGCAGCGGCGCGAGGCCCGCGATGCCAAGGACTTCGCCACTGCCGACGCGATCCGCGACCAGCTCGCCGCGGCCGGGGTCGTCGTCGAGGACCGCCCCGACGGGCCACGGTGGTACGTCGCCCCGTCGTCGGTGTGAGCCGCCGGGGAGTGACCGCGCACCCGACGGCCGCGGTCCGCGTCGTCGCCGGGGTGCACCCGGTGCGGGAGGTGCTGCGGTCCGGACAGGTCCTCGACCGGGTCCTCGTCGCCGAGGGGCGTGAGCGCGGCGGCGCCGTCGCCGAGATCGCCGAGCTCGCCGGAGGCGCGGGGGTGCCCCTGCGTCAGGTCCCCCGCAGCCAGCTCGACGCCCTCGCCGAGGGGGTCGTGCACCAGGGGGTGGTCGCGACCGGCCCCCCGCTGCCCGAAGCCGACCTCGAGGACGTCCTCGCCGCGGCGCGGGCCTCGGGAGTTCGTCCCCTGCTGGTCGTCCTCGACGGGGTGACGGACCCGCAGAACCTCGGCTCGATCGCGCGGACGGCCGAGGCCGTGGGGGTCCACGCCCTGGTCGTCCCGCGGCGACGGACCGCGGCCCTCGGGGCCGCCGCGGAGAAGGCGGCGGCCGGGGCGTTCGCCTACCTGCCACTGGTGCGTGTCGGCAACCTGGCGCGCACGCTGACACGGCTGCACGAGGCGGGGGTGTGGTCGCTCGGGCTCGACGGCGCGGCCGAGGCCGAGCTCGCCGACCATCCGCTGGCCGGCGAGGCCTGCGCCCTCGTCGTCGGGGCCGAGGGGCACGGCCTCTCCCGGCTGCTCCGCGAACGGTGCGACGCGCTGGTGCGCCTGCCGATGCTCGGGCGGGTGGGGTCACTGAACGCCTCGGTCGCCGCCGGCGTCGCGCTCTACACCCTGCTCGACCGGCGCGCTGAGCGTCGCTAGCGATCCTTTCCGACACATCCAGGAGGCGGCGATGGCCGAGGTGTTCGAGGTGGCCGGGGGAGAGTTGACGGTGGAAGGGGTGTCGGCGACGGCGCTCGCCGAGCGGTTCGGCACCCCGCTGTTCGTCACGTCCGAACGACGGCTGCGGGAGAACCTCCGCCGCTTCACCGGGGCGTTCGTCTCGCGGTACGCGGGCGAGGTGCTGGTGTGTGTCGGCATGAAGGCGAACCTCGGCCTCGCGGTGCGCCGCGTGGTCGTCGAGGAGGGTGGCGGGGGTGACGCGTTCGGGCTGGGTGAGCTCACGGTGGCGCTGCGGGCGGGGACGGACCCGGCGAAGATCGTGATGAACGGACCGAACAAGTCCGACGAGGTGCTCCGGGCAGCGGTGGCGTCAGCGATCACCGTGAACGTGGACAACCTCGACGAACTCGAGACGCTGCGGCGCGTGGCGTCTCAGGTCGGGACCGCGGCCCGGGTGGCGCTGCGCATCCGGCTCCCGCTCGAGGAACTCGCCGGTCGTCGGTACGTCGACCCCCGCTACGGACCGCCGGGGATCGACGTGGTGGGCTGGGAGCGGGCGTTCAAGTTCGGCATGGAGCCTGCGTCGTTCTTCGCCGCCGTCGAACGTGCCGTCGCCGCCGACGAGGTCGATCTGATCGGCGTCGCCTACCACGGGGGGATCCCGCGACGGGCCGGGTACCACGTCGAGGAGGTCGAGGACCTGATGGCCCATGTCGTCGAGGCCCGGGACCGCACGGGCTGGGCCCCGGAGACGGTGAACCTCGGGGGAGGCTTCGTACCGCCGCGCCGCGGGGTCACGCCTGCCCCGCCGAGCCTTCAACGCTACGCCGAGGAGATCACGGCGGCCCTCACCACCGCGTGCGACGAGGCGGACCTGGCGCTGCCGTCGCTCGTCCTCGAGCCGGGTCGGTACTGCTGGGAGGACGCGGTGGTCTGGCTGACCCGGGTCGGGAACACCAAGCGTGACGAGAGCCTCGCCCACAAGACGTGGGTGTACGTCGACGGGAGCATCAACGAGATGGCCGACCCGTTCGACCCCAACGATCGACGCCGCGAGATCATCGTCGCGAACGACCCCGCCCGTGAGGTGGCGGGGCCCGTTGACGTCTGCGGACCGCTGTGCAACGCCGCTGACGTCCTCGCCGCCGCCCGCCCCCTGCCGCCGTTGTCCACCGGCGACCTGCTGGCGTTCCTGGACATGGGGGCGTACAACGAGTCGTTCGCGAACCAGTCGAACGCGACGCCGCGTTCGGCCTCGGTGCTGGTCTCCGAGGGGCGGGCCGAGGTGGTCCGCCGCCGGGAGACGATCGAGGACCTCCTCGCTCGGGACACCCTTGCGAGCTGGCTCGCCTGAGCCGTGACCGTGCAACCGAGCGCGAGTAGCATCGTCGGCGTGCGGCCGGGCCGGCCTCGTGTCCGCGGCGGCACCCTCGTCGACGCCGCGATCGGAGACCCTGATGACCACGACCCAACCGGGCACGTCCGAGGTGCTGTCGATCACCGGTGGGGAGGCGCTGGCCCGGATGCTGCAGGCCTGCGGTGCCGGACCGATGTTCGGGATGGGCGGGTTCCAGTTGCTGCCGTTCTACGACGCGGCCCGCCGACTCGGTCTCGACCACCACCTCATCAACGACGAGCGCACCGGGGTGTTCGCCGCTGACGCCTACGCCAAGGTCTCCGGACGGGTCGGGCTCGTCGACGCCACCCTCGGCCCGGGGGCGACGAACCTGGTCACGGGTCTGGTGGAGGCGTTGAACGCCGGGACCCCGCTGGTCGCGTTGGTCGGCGACTCGCACCGCCACCATTCCTGGAAGAACATGACCCAGGAATCCCGCCAGCAGGAGATCCTGCGACCGGCGGTGAAGGAGTTGATCCGCGTCGAGGCGGTCCACCGGATCCCCGAACTGGTCCGTCGTGCCTTCACGGTCGCCACCAGCGGGCGCCCCGGTCCCGTGGTCCTCGACGTCCCCGAGGACATCGCCCACGCCGAGCACGACTTCGACGCCGCCGAGTTCCGCCTCGACGAGGACCGCTCGCGGGCGCCGCGCATCCGTACCCGCCCCGACCCCGACGCGGTGGCGACCGCCGCCGAGCTGCTGCGCCACGCCGAGCGCCCCGTCGTCCTCGCCGGCGGTGGCGTCCACCTCTCGGACGCCTCGGTGGCGCTCACCGCGTTCGCCGAAGAGCTGAACATCCCGGTGGCGCACACCCTCACCGGCAAGGGCGCGATCGCGTGCACCTCGCCGTTGAGCGCCGGGTTGTTCGGCCGTTACGACCGGATCGCGAACACCCTCATCGACGAGGCCGACGTCCTCCTCGTCGTCGGGTGCAAGCTCGGCGAGATCGCCACCAAGCGGTACGCCCTCCCTTCCGGTCACCAGGCGATCATCCACCTCGACGTCCTCGCCGAGGAGTTCGAGCGCACCACGGAGGTCGACGTCACGCTGTGGGGTGATGCCCGCCTCGGGCTCGAGGAGCTCACCGCGGCCCTCGCCGACGACGACGGTCAGGGGGCGCGGTCGCGGGCCGACCACGTCGCCGACGTGCCGGTGAGGATGGCCGCCTGGCGCGAGGAGGTCGCCGACCGGCTCTCCTCCGACGAGGTCCCCGTCAACATGGCCCGGTTGCTCACCGAGATCAACGAGGTCCTCCCAGCCGACGGGCTCCTCGTCGCCGACGGCGGCTTCGCGGCCCACTGGGGCGGGTTGTTGTACGACACCAAGCAGCCCGGTCGCAGCTTCGTCCCCGATCGTGGTTTCGCCTCGATCGGGTACGGCCTCCCCGGGGCGATGGGCGCGTCCCTGGCCGCTCCCGGCCGGGCGGTGGTGTCGCTCACCGGTGACGGCGGGTTCAACATGTCGCTGGGTGATCTCGAGACCGCACGCCGGGTCGGTGCGTCGTTCACCCTCGTGGTGGTGAACAACGCGGCCTCCGGGTACGTCAAGGCGTTGCAGCACCTTGTCTACGGGGAGGGGGCCTACCACGCCTCGGACCTCGTCGAGGTGGACTACGCCCGGGTCGCCGAGGCGTTCGGGTGCACCGGGATCCGGGTCGAACACCCCGGGGAGATCGCCGGTGCGCTCCGCAAGGGGATCGAGTCCGACGGGCCGACCGTGATCGACGTCATCGTCACCCGTGACCCCGCCAAGATGCTCCCCGGGGTGGACAACCGTGCCACCACGATGCAGAAGGGCGACCGCCCCGTGTGACCCCCCGCACGGGCCGGCACCGCAGCGACGACGGCCGGGCTACGGCAGCAGGTGCTCGAGGTCGCTCGCGTCGACCATCGGGTCGTCGAGGTCGACCATCACCTGGGTGTGCGACAGCGTCCACGCCCGCCCGGTGATGCTCGAGTGCAGCGCCGGGAAGTCGCCGACCCGGGCCTCGCCCAGGACGGTGCCGCGGAAGCTCGATCCGCGGGGCGAGACCGTCTCGAGCCACTGGCCCGGGCGGATCAACCCCCGGTCGGCGAGTCGGGCCAGGCGTGCCGAGGTCCCGGTCCCCGTCGGGCTGCGGCAGATCACCCCGGGGTGGACGTGGGTCGCCGACCGGGACCGCCAGCCGTCGGGTCCGACCGGCTCGAGGGGACCGGCGAGGTGGAGGAACGACAGCGGTCCGACATCGCCGAGCTGGGGGTGGACCTCGTGGAACCCGGGGCGGGCGGCGCGGATGAACGCGTCGCTGAACGCCGTCAACGCCGATTCCTCGTCGCGTACCAGGGAGAACCCCAACGCCTCGGCCTCGGTGAGGGCGTAGAACGCACCGCTCCACACCAGGTCGTAGCGGACCTCGCCGTACCTCGGGACCTCGACGGTGCGGTCGCGGTCGGCGACGTAGGCGGGTTCGCCCTGCGTGGTCACCGAGGTCACCCAACCGTCGTGGCACTCGGCGGTGACGTGGACCAGCCCCGCCGGGGACTCCAGGGTGAGCTGTTGCAGGCCGTCGCCCTCGATGGGGACGATCCCGCTCTGCAGGACGGCGGTTGCGGTGCAGATCGTGTTCGACCCGGAGTACTGCGGGTAGCCCATCGCCTCCATGATGATGTAGCCGACCTGGGCCCGGGGGTCGGAGGGGGGGAGCACCAGGTTCACGCACATCGCCGGGTCGCCGTACGGCTCGGAGAGCAGCAGCCGCCGCAGCCCGTCGCCGTATCGTTCGAGGTACCGCGCCTTGTCGAGGACCGACGCCCCCGGCAGGTCGCTCACCCCGCCGACGACGATCCGGCTGACGTCGCCACCGGCCTGCGTGTCGATGAGCTCGATCGCCCGGATGCGGGCACCGTGCCTATACGGCATGCGGGGCACCGATCTCGTCCCACTTCGCGTCGGGCACGACGACGAGGTTGCCGACGAACCCCTTCGCCATGAAGTCGCGCTGGGCACGGTGGAACTCCGAGAGCCGGTAGGTGCCGCCGAGCAACGGTCGGATCTCACCCGACTCGATGTAGTCCAGCAAGCGTCGGAACGCGCCGCGGGTGCCCTGTGACGAGCCGTGGAGCTCGAGGTGCTTGAGGTACATCGTCCGCAGGTCGAGGTCCACGACGGGTCCGGCGATCGCTCCGGAGGTGGTATAGCGGCCTTCGGGGCGGAGGATCCGCAGCAGGTCGTTGAACATCGGTCCGGCGACGAGGTCGGCGACGACGTCGATCGGTGCACCGCCGGTCACCTCCTCGACGGCCGAGACGAGGTCACCGGTACCGCGCAGGACCACGCCTTCGGCGCCGATGTCCTCCAGCGCCGCTTCCTTCCCGGGGCTGGTCACCGCGTACGGGATCGCCCCCCGGGCCCGACACAGCTGCACCAGGCCGGAGCCGACGCCGCCGGAGGCGCCGGTGATCAGCACCCGCTCGCCGGCGGCCAGCCGGACCCGGTCCAGCATGTGCTCGCCGGTGAGGTAGGCGCAGCAGAAGGTGGCCAGCTCGGCGTCGGAGATCGGGGCGTCGGTGGGGTGGGCGTTCTCCGCCGGCACGACGGTGTACTCGGCGTACCCCCCGTCGCGGCCGTGGCCGATGTAGTCGATGTCGGCGAGGCTGTCATCGCCGACCGGGCGGTTGTAGAGGCTGAAGTCGACGATCACCCGTTCGCCGACGCGGGCGGTGTCCACACCGTCCCCGACGGCGACGATCGTGCCGACGGTGTCCGTGCCCTGGATCCGGGGAAACGTCAGCGTCGAACGTCCCCGGCGCCATGTCGACACGGATCCGGGGTCGGTCTCGGTGCCGTAGGCGCCCTCACGGACCCACACGTCGGTGTTGTTCATCCCGCACGCCGAGACCTCGACGAGGACCTCGCCGTTCCCCGGGTCGGGGCGGGGCACGTCGGTGCGGTGGGCGAGCATCTCGAGCCCGCCGTGACCGGTGAGCTGCACGGCTTGCATCGTCGCAGGGAGCATCGTCACCTCCTGACATGGTGGGCTCGGTCACCGGTGGGGCTCGCGGTCGCCGGAACCGGTTCGGCGACCGAGAGCCGAGGACGGGATTCGAACCCGTGACCTGCCGCTTACAAGGCGGCTGCTCTGCCAGCTGAGCTACCTCGGCGTCGCGCGGAGGGTAGACCCCGCACCGGGCCGTCGGCACCCCCTGCCCCGGTCGGTGGGCGGTGCCTCGGTCGGTCGACGGTCACGGGGACCCACGTGGTGACGTCGGCGTAGTTGCACGGCTGTGATTCGTCTGCGACCCTTGCGACGACGAGGAGGCGTGCGCATGGTTCCACCGATCCCGACGACGGCCGAGGACATCACCTCACCGCTCTCCGAGCGGGACACGCGGATCCTCGACTTCGAGCGGGAGTGGTGGAAGTACGCTGGGGCCAAGGAGCAGGCGATCCGTGAACGCTTCGACGTCTCGCCGACGAGGTACTACCAGCTGCTGAACCGGATCATCGACGACGAGGACGCGGTGAGCTACGACCCGATGCTCGTCAAACGGCTCCGGCGCCTTCGTGCCCAGCGGCAGCGGCAGCGGGCCGCACGTCGTCTGGGTAGCACCGCGCGCTGATCCGTCGTGGCGACCGCCCGGCACACCGCCGAGGGTGACGCGAGCTTCCGGGTCTCGCTGCTGCGCAACCTCGGTGGGGCCGTCGGCCTCGTGGCGCTCAGCGCCGCCGTGTTCGGGGTTCTGGGCATGATCGGACGCGCCGATCCCCCGCAGGTGACCGCCGGTGAGGAGGCCACCGACGACGCCGCCGACGAGGCTGCCGACGGTGCCGGCGACGACGCCGGCACCGACGCGGACCCCAACGCCCGTGACGACTCCCCGGACCAGGGGGTCAGCGATGCCGACGACGGCACGGAAGACGTCACCGACGATGACGACGCCGCCGGCGACACGGACGCCGACGCCGCCGACGCCGCCGACGCCGGCGCCGCCGACGATGGCGCCGTAGACGACGATGGCGCCGCCGCTCCCGACGACCAAGAGGGCCGGGAGGACGACACCGAGGCCGGGGACGATGAGGCGGACGGCATCGACGACACCGCCGCGGACCAGCCCTCCGAGGATCCACGGATCGATCCGGCGTCGGTGACGGTGCAGGTCCTCGACGGCTACCAGCAGGACGGGGGTGTCGCCGCGCGGGCTCTCGCCGAGGAACTGCGGGGGGACGGCTACCGCGTCATCGCGGAGAACCCCGCCCTGCGCTACGACGCGACGACGGTGCTGTGGGCGACCCCCGACGGCGAGGCGGCAGCCCGGCAGGTCGCCGCCGACATCGGCGCGAGCGAGGTCCGCGAGCAACCCGGCAACCTGTCGACCTCGGTCGCGGTGCACGTCGTGGTCGGTGCCGACCGGGGCTGACCGGACCCCTGCAGCCCCCCGGTCGTCACGAGCCGGCGGTTCCCGACGTCCCCGGCGGTGACGCGGTGGGTGGTGACTCGACGGGGTCGTCCGCGACGGGGTCGTCGGCGTCCAACAGGTCGGCGACGGCGCGGCGCAGCGCCGCCGGGGCGAGCGGCGTGGCCAGCCACTCGCGGGCACGAGGATCATCGAGGTGGGCGGCCGGGTCGTCGGTGAGGACCAGGCACCGGTGTGCGTGTACGCCGTGCCGGGCTGCGGTGGCCAGGCCGTCCACGGTGGTGACGGCGATGCTGGAGGCGTCCTCGGCGCAGGTGGCCCGGCCGGCGTCGTCGCGGGTGCCGGGGGAGGGCTCGAGGAGGTCGACGTCGAAGCCGGCGACGGTGAGGACCTCCCGGCACAGCCGGCGACGTTCGTCGTCCGCGTCGATGACGAGGACCCGCACTCCCGGTCGTGGCACGCCCGCCCCCAAGGGTTGATCCCATCCGGCGCGAGGGTAACCGGGTGCGTGTGGCGCCCGGGTGTGCGCGCACCACGTTGACGCGCCGGCGATCGACCTGGCATCCTGAGCGGACTGGTTGCTCATCCAGAGAGGTGGAGGGCTCGGGCCCGTCGAAACCTCGGCAACCTCCGTCGTGACCTGAAGTCGCGTCGGGATGGTGCCAAACCCGGACCCGTCGGAAACGTCGTGGTCGATGAGCGTGCGGCTCCCGCCGTCGCCACCATCGTCAGCGGCCTCCCCGACGGGGAGGCCGTCGCCGTTCGGCGGCCTCCTGACCGTACGGGCCGCCCCGGTCCGACGGGGACGATGAGGGCAGGAGGAGATCCGTGACCACACTTGATGTCGTGAACCCGGTCTGGACCGGGGATTTCGCGGTGAACGTCACCGGTCTGCGCTGTCGCGAGTGCGGTGAGACCGAGGAGCTCGGCGCCTCGCACGTGTGCTCGTGGTGCTTCGGGCCGTTGGAGGTCGCCTACGACGAGGCGGCGATCGGTTCCCGCGTCACACGTGAGCGCATCGCGGCCGGACCGCGCTCACTTTGGCGGTACGGCGACCTGCTGCCGGTCCTCAGCGACGACCCCGCCGTCCGGGTCGACCTGGGCACCGGCTTCACCCCCCTGCGCCCCGCGCCGCGGCTGGCCGAACGACTCGGGCTGCGCGAGCTGTGGCTGAAGGACGACACCCGGAACCCGTCCGGCTCGTTCAAGGACCGCGTGGTCACGATCGCGCTGTCGGCGGCGAGGGCACTTGGGATCGACACCATCGCCTGCGCTTCGACGGGGAACCTCGCGAACTCGGTCTCGGCCCACGCCGCCGCCGCCGGTGTCCGGGCGTACGTGCTCATCCCCCGTGACCTCGAGCGCAGCAAGATCCTGGGCTCGGCGGTGTACGGCGCGAACGTGGTCGCCGTCGACGGCAACTACGACGACGTCAACCGTCTCGCCGCCGAGGTCGCCGACGTCGAGGGGTGGGGGTTCGTCAACGTCAACCTCCGGGCGTTCTACGCCGAAGGGTCCAAGACGATCGGGTACGAGATCGCCGAGCAGCTCGGTTGGGAGCTGCCGGACCACGTCGTCGCGCCCCTCGCCTCGGGGGCGATGTACGTCAAGATCCGGCGCGCCTTCCAGGACCTGCAGCGCCACGGGTTGATCGACGCCGAGATCCCGCGGATGAGCGGGGCCCAGGCCACCGGGTGTTCGCCGATCGCCGAGGCGTACGGCCGTGACAGCCTCGACATCGAACCCCAGCGCCCGGACACCATCGCCCGGTCGCTGGCGATCGGGAACCCCGCCGACGGCTACTACGCCCTGAAAGTCGCCCGGGAGACCGGCGGGGCGATCGGGCACGTCCCCGACGACGAGGTCGTCGCCGGGATCCGGCTGCTGGCCGAGACCGAGGGGATCTTCGCGGAGACCGCCGGCGGGGTGACGGTGGCGAACCTGGTCCGTTTCGTCGAGTCCGGGGTGATCGAGCCCGGTGAACGCACCGTCGCGGTGATCTCCGGGAACGGCTACAAGACCGTCGAGGTGTTGTCCGACACCGTCGGACCGACGTTCGAGGTCGCCCCGTCCCTCGACGAGCTCCGCGCCGCGATCGCCGGCTGACCCCGGTCGGCGACACCGAGACCGACACCGACACCATCGACCGACGCCCCGCCGGTCCACGCCGACGCGTGGGCCGCCGCCCTCCGTACGCCACATCCGTGAGGAGTCCGCACATGCCGAAGGTCCGTATCCCGACGCCGCTGCGCAAGCTCACCGACGGCGAGGCCGAGGTCCTCGTCGACGGCACCGACCTGCGTACGGTGGTCACCAACCTCGACGCCACCCACCCCGGGCTCGGCGAGCGGATCCTCGACGACGACGGTCAGCTGCGCCGGTTCGTGAACGTCTTCGTGCGTGACGAGGACATCCGTTTCCAGGACGGGCTCGACACCCAGGTCAGTGAGGACGACGTCGTGTCGATCGTCCCGGCGGTCGCCGGAGGCTGAACCGGGGATCACCCGAACAGCAGCGGGACCGTGGCGGCGTAGAAGACCAGCAGTACCGCCCCCTCCCAGGCCATCACCCGGCGCCCGGTGACCATGAACGCGGTCGCGACGGTGGCGACGCCGATCATGAGCCACACCCCCAGGCCGGTGATGGTCGCACCGGCGACCTGGCCCGCACCGGCGAACGCCGCGGTGGCCCCGACACCGGCGGCGTTGAACAGGTTGCTGCCCAACAGGTTTCCGACGATCAGCCCGGTCTCCTGCTTCCTCGCCGCCTGCACCGCCGTGGCGAGTTCGGGCAGCGACGTCCCCACCGCGACGACGGTGAGGCCGATGAAGCTCTCCGACCACCCGAGGAGCTCGGCGGCGTGGGTCGCGGACACCACCAGCAGCTGGGCGCCGCCCAGGGTCGCGAGCAACCCGACTCCGGTGCGCAGGACCTCGCGGCGCACCATCACCGGGGAGGCGGTGAGGAACTCGGAGACCTCGGCGGCGATCGGGTCGTCGCCACCGCGCGAGTTGGTCACGATCACCGTCAGCGACACCACCAGGATCGTGGCCAGCGCGAGGCCCTCCCACACGGTGACCCCGCCCTGGACGGCGATCCCGAACGCCACGACGGCGAACAGCGACAGCGGCGCCTCACGTCGCAACGCCGGTGACTGCACCACGATGGGGGTGATCAGCGCGGCGACGCCGAGCACCAGGGTGAGGTTGGCGACGTTCGAGCCGACGATGTTGCCGACCGCGAGGTCCAGTGCTCCCTGCGCGCCCGCGAGGCCGGAGACGAGGAGTTCGGGGGCGCTGGTACCGAACCCGATCACGACCGCGCCGACCACGATCGTGGAGACCTCGAGGCGGCGGGCGAGTCGGGCGGCGCCGATGACGAAGTGATCGGCCGCCACGGTGAGGACCGCGAGGCCGGCGACGATCCCGAGGACGGCGAGTAGCATTCGGTGGACGGTAGCTGTGCGCCGGGCCCGCGGTGCCCACCCCGCCCCCCGGAACGGGGCCGTCGACGGGAGCTCGATGAACCACACGCCCACGTTGCACCCCGCGCTCAGGCCGTTGGCGCCGCTGGTCGGGGTGTTCACCGGTGATGGTGCCGGCGACTACCCGACGATCGAGGCGTTCACCTACCGCGAGGAGGTGACGTTCGGTCACGTCGGAGCGCCGGTCCTCGCCTACCACCAGCGCACCCGTTCGCCGGATGGGGCCCCGATGCACGCCGAGAGCGGCTTCCTGCGGATGCCTGCCGCCGACCGGGTCGAGTGGACCCTGGCCCACAGCTTCGGGATCGTCGAGTTGTTGGAGGGCAGCTGGGACGGGCGGACCCTGGAACTGACGAGCACCTCCCTGGTGGGGAGCGCGACCGCCAAGGACGTCGGAGGTACCCGCCGCCGGTACCACCTCGAGGGCGACGTCCTGCGCACCGACGTGTGGATGTCGTACGCCGGGTACACGGACGAACACCACCTCACGTCGGTGCTGCACCGGGAGGTGTGACGGTGCCCCCTCGACCGGTGCACGCCGCCGGCCGCCCGGGAGGGGTGTCCTGAGCGGTCTCGAGGTCGTCGCGGTCCTGGCCATCGGGGCCGGAGTCGGCCTCCTGGTGGGGTTGCTGGGGGCCGGCGGATCGGTGGTGACCGTTCCGGCGCTGATCCTGCTGCTGGGGTTGTCGGCGACGCAGGCGACGGCGACGTCGCTGGTGGTCGTCGCGTTGATCTCGGCCACCGGGGTCCTGGTCCACGCCCGTGCCGACCGCGTGGCCTGGCGGGTCGGTGGGATCTTCGCGGTGTTCGGCGTACCCGCCTCCGTCGCGGGCGGTTACCTCTCCGTCCTCCTGTCGGACCGCGCGTTGACGATCGTTCTCGTGGCGTTGCTGGGAGGGATCGGGGTGTGGATGTGGCGGCGTCCGGAGATGCGGTCGGCGGACCGGCCGGCGTCGTGGGGCAGGATCGCCTCGGCCGGCTTCGGCGCCGGTGTCCTCACCGGAACCCTCGGCGTCGGGGGCGGGTTCGCGATCGTGCCGGCGCTCTCCGGGCTGCTGGGTCTCCCGATCGGTCTCGCCGTCGGCACCTCGCAGCTGGTGCTGGTCGTCAACGCCCTCGCCGGGCTGCTGGGTCGGGCCGGCACCGGGGTCGTCGACGTCCCGCTCGGTCTGGTGTTCGCGCTCGGCGGTGGGGTCGGAACCCTCGTCGCGTCCCGGCTCGTCGAGCGCGTGCGTGGTGCGGCGCTCGCCCGCCTGTTCGCACTCATGCTCGTGATCGTGTCCGTCGCGCTCACCGTCGACCTCGTCGTCGCCTGGTGAACCCACGTACGTGTTCCAGTCGTGCCCCCGGGAACCACGGGGTGCCCGGGGTTGGCGGGGGCGGTGTCCGCTCCGGCCCCCATTAGGCTGCGGTGATCCGACCTGAGGGGGAGGCATGACGGAACGGCTCGTGGTGATCGGCGGGGACGCGGCGGGGATGAGTGCGGCCTCGCAGGCGCGCCGGCTGCGCGGCCCCGACGACCTGGAGATCCTCGCCTTCGAACGCGGGACGACGACCTCCTACTCGGCGTGCGGGATCCCATACTGGGTCGCCGGACTCGTCGAGGAACGCGACGACCTCGTCGCCCGGTCGCCGGAGGAGTTCCGACAGCGCCAGGACATCGACGTCCGCACCGGTCACGAGGTGACCGCGATCGACACCGACGCACGGTGCGTGCGGGTCCGTGACCTCGGCACGGGGACCGAGGCCGACCACGGCTACGACGAGGTGCTGATCGCGACCGGGGCGGAGCCGTTGCGCCCCCCGGTCTCCGGGATCGACGCCGAGGGGGTGTTCGGGGTGCAGAACCTCGATGACGGCGAGCGGATCCTCGACGCGGTGGCGGCCCGCGACCCTCAGACCGCCGTCGTGATCGGGGCGGGCTACATCGGGATCGAGATGGCCGAAGCGATGCTGCTGCGTGGCCTGCAGGTCCACGTCGTCGAGCTCGCCGAGGCCCCGATGGTCCGGATGGGTCCCGAGCTCGGGGGCAGGATCGCCGAAGAGATGCGCGAGCTGGGGATCCACGTCCACCTCGGTGTCCCGGTGGAAGCCGTGAACCGCGGTGCCGACGGCTGGGTGTCCTCGGTGGTGTTCGGCGGCCGTGAGCTCGCCTGTGACCTCGTGGTCCTGGGTGCCGGGACCCGCCCGGCGAGCGGGCTGGCCCGTGAGGCGGGGATCCCCGTCGGCCCGAGCGGCGGGATCGTCACCGACCGTCGTCAGCGGACTCCCGTCGACGGTGTGTGGGCCGCCGGTGACTGTGCGGAGACGTTCCACCGCGTCTCCCGACAGCCGGTCTCGATCGCGCTGGGAACGATCGCGAACAAGCAGGGGCGGGTGGCCGGCCTCAACCTCGGCGGCGCCTACGGCACCTTCCCGGGGGTCCTCGGCACGGCGATCACCCGCATCTGCGAACTCGAGATCGCGTTGACCGGTCTCGACGAGGACGAGGCACGCCATGCCGGGTTCTCACCGGTCACCGCCACCGTCGACTCGACGACGCGCGCCCACTACTTCCCGGGGGCCGAACCGATCACGATCACGATGGTCGCCGAGCGCGGAACCGGACGCCTCCTTGGCGCCCGCATCCTGGGCCGGGAAGGTGCCGGGAAGCGCATCGACGTCCTGGCCATGGCGGTGTGGAACGAGATGACCGTCGACGAACTCTCCCAGGTCGACCTCTCCTACGCACCACCGTTCTCGCCGGTGTGGGACCCGGTCCTGCGGGCGGCCCGGGCCAGCGCCTCGGCGGTCGGCGCGGCCGGCTGAGGGCCGGACCTCGGGGACCGCCGCCTGGGGGTCACGTGGGGATCACGCCTTGCGGCGTGACCGGGCGGTACGAGGTGGTCCGGCGTTCGCCTCGATGTGCTCGACGACCTTCCCGGCGACGTCGATCTTGGTGGCCGCCTCGATCCCCTCCAACCCCGGCGAGGAGTTCACCTCGAGGACGACCGGGCCGTGGTTCGAGCGCATCAGGTCGACGCCGGCGATGGTCAGCCCCAGGATCTTCGCCGCCCGCTTCGCGGTGGCGCGCTCCTCGGGGGTGAGCTTGGCCCGTACCGCCTGCCCGCCACGGTGGACGTTGGAACGGAACTCGCCGGGGGCGGCGGTGCGCTCCATCGCGGCGACGACGCGGTTGCCGACCACGAACGCCCGGATGTCGCTGCCCCCGGCCTCCTTGATGAACTCCTGGACGAGGATGTTGGCGTCGAGCTGCATGAACGCGCCGATCACCGACTCGGCGGCCTTCTTCGTCTCGGCGAGTACCACGCCCATCCCCTGGGTCCCCTCGAGGAGCTTGACGACCAGAGGGGCCCCACCGACCAGCGAGATCAACCCGGTGATGTCCTTCGTCGAGTGGGCGAAGGAGGTCACCGGAAGGCCTACGCCCTCGGCCGCCAGCAGTTGCAGGGACCGCAGCTTGTCCCGGGAGCGGGAGATCCCCTGCGACTCCACCGACGGGTAGACCCCCATCATCTCGAACTGGCGCACGACGGCGGTGCCGTAGAACGTGTGCGTCGCGCCGATCCGTGGGATCACCGCGTCGAGGTGTTCGAGGGGCTGCCCCGCGTACACGATCGCCGGGCGGTGCGAGGCGATGTCGATCACGCACCGCAGGTAGTCGAGGATCCGGACCTCGTGACCACGCTCCTCGGCGGCCTCCTTGAGGCGACGCGTCGAGTACAGCGACGAGTTCCGGGACAGGATGGCGATCTTCACGGCGTGGGGGCCTCGTGCGTCAGGTGGTCGGGGCCGGGATACCGTACTCGCCGAGGCGGAACGCCGTGTGTGCCCGGGCCGGCGGCACGAGACGCCGGATCAGCGTGAGCAGGAGAGCGAAGCGATGGCGCGACTCGCCCCCGTCCTCGCCCTCGGCGTCCTGATCATCCTGGTGCTGCCGGTGTGGCGGTGGTCGCGGGGGTGGGGCTGGCCACCGGTCGGGATCCTGCTGATGGGGTTGGTCACCCTCGTGCTGTTCACGTTCGTGGCGATCGAGCCGGACTGACCCCGGTCGGCGTCACGACCCGGGGCGGTCGGCGGCCTTCGCCGCGGCCTTGCGCGCCTGCTTCTCCTCGCGGACCTTCGCCAGGCTCTGCGGTCCGGTGACGTCGGCGATGGAGCGGTACCCGTCCCGGGAGTACTCGCCGGCGGCCTCGCGCCAACCGTCAGGGGTGACCCCGTACTGCTTGCCCAGCAGCGCCGTGAAGATCGCCGCTTTCTGGGGGCCGAACCCGGGGAGGGCTTCGAGGCGGCGTCGCACGTCGTGGCCGTCGGCGGCCCCGGTCCACACGTCGGCGGCGTCGCCCCCGTGGACGTCGGCGAGGTGCTCGGCCAGGGCGCGGACCCGCTTGGCCATCGCGCCGGGGTAGCGGTGCAGGGCCGGCTTCTCGCGGAACACCGCCTCGAGGTCGTCGGGGTCGGTGGCGAGCACCGTGCCCGGGTCGAGCTCCCCGCCGAGGCGTTCGGCGAGGCGGGCCGGTCCCATGAACGCCACCTCCATCTGCACCTGCTGGTCAAGCAGCGCCCCGATGAGGAGGGCGAACGGGTTCTCGGACAGCAGGCGGTCTGCCACCTCGTCGCCGGTGAGGTGCAACTTCGGCATCAGTGCTGCCTCCCTGTCGGGCGGGTTCCTCGCGGGTCGCGAACGGTCACGGTCACGGTGGTCCGACGCCGTCGTCGGGCGCCTCGTCCGTCGGGGCGTCGGTGTCGGCGTCGGAACCGTCTTCGGCCTCCGCGGCGTCGTCGACCGGATCCACCTCGTCGGTCTCCCCGGCGTCGGTGTCGGGGTCGGCGTCGTCCGCCGGGTCGTCGTCGGCCGGGTCGGCGTCGTCGGTCTCCCCGGCGTCGTCCTCGAGCGCCGCCGAGAGCACCTCGACCAGCACCCGTGCGAGCGGAGCGGCGTGCTCGCCTCCCGAGCCCGCCTCCTCCAGGAGGATCGCGAACCCGTACCCCTGCCACACGCCGACGAACCAGGCGTGCTCCACACCGTCGCCGGCCTCGGCGGTCCCGGTCTTGCCGCCGACCGTCCCCGCGAGGTCGGCGGCGTCACCGGTCCCGTCGACCACCGCGGTGGTCAGCAGCTGCCGCAGCACGTCGGGGGTACCGGTGGCCAACGCCCGTCGCTCACCCCCGACGTCGTCGGCGAGGAGGTACGGCTGGTGCCAGGTCCCGCCGGCCACCGCCGCGGCGACTGAGGCCATGTGCAGCACGGAGGCCTGGGTGCGTGCCTGGCCGAACGACGCCGCGGCGAGCTCGGCGGTGTCCTGTGGCTCGGGGAACGACCCGCCGCGGCTCTCCAGCGGGAGGTCGTAGTCGACGTCGAAGCCGAAGCGGTGGGCGGCCTCGGTGAGGGCGTCGGGCCCCAGCTGGGCGGCGAGCGTCGCGAACGTGGTGTTGCAGGAGGCGGCGAACGCCTCCTCCAATGTGGTCTCGTCCAGCGCGACGTCACCGGCGTTGCTCACCTGCAGTCCGCCGACCACGGCGTGCGCCGGGCAGGACACGGGGTCGTCGAGGTTGTGGCCGGTGGCGAGCGCCGCCTCGGCGGTGACGATCTTGAACGTCGAGGCCGGGGGGTAGGCGCCGCTGAACGCCCGGTGGTAGCCGCCGAGCGGACGGCTCGCCGCACCCCGGATCGCCCCGTCCTCGGCGTCGACGACCACGATCCCCGCCGGGACCTCGACATCGGCGATCGCCGCCTCGACGGCGCGTTGCACGGTGACGTCGAGGGTGGTGCGGACGTCGTCGGAGACCAGGCGTTGGCCCTCGCCGAGCACGACGCGCATCTCGCCGCCGTCGCCGTCGTCGACGAGGCCGACACGCACCACCTCGGTGCCGACGAGTTCGTCCTCGAACACCGCTTCCAACCCGAACTGACCGATCTCGTCGCCGGGCTCGTACGGCTCGCCGAGCTCCTCGAGCTGCTCTGCGGTGGCCTCGCGGACCACCCCGACGGTGTGCTGCGCGAAGTGGTCCTCGTACAGCGTCCGGGCCTCGGCTTCGGTGCGGCGCAGGATCCCGGTCGCCTGTCGCAGCCGCGGTGCCACGGTCTCGGCGCGGGCGGCGCTCACGGTCACGACCGGGTAGAACCAGTCGTCGTTGAGGTCGTCACGCGCCAGTTCCCGTTCGGCGGTCGACTCCGAACCCGGCAGCGCGGACGCGAACGCCGCGACGATCTCGTCGGGGTCGTCGACGAGCGCCGGCTGGAACCCGAACGTCACGGCCTCCCCCGGCCCGGCCAGGGGGGTGCCGTCGGCGGCGAGGATGTCGCGTCGTCCCGGGTCCTCGCGTTCGATCCCGAACCGCCAGGTCGGCCGGAGCTCGGGGTGCAACGTGGAGATCGTCCAGGACACCGCCCACTCGCCGCGGTCACGCACCAGCACGAGCTGGGAGTCCCACACCACCGCCTCGTCGACCTCGTCGGAGGTCACCGAGATCGTGAGCGGGACCTCGGCCCGGCCGTCGACGGGGTGTCGCACCTCGTCGGCGGAGACGGTCAGCGAGGTCGCGGCGGTCCCGTCGATCAGCTGCTCGTGGCGGTCCTGGAACTCCACCGGCGGGTCGCGGACCAGGCTGCGCATCTGTGCGTGGTCGCCGTCCTCCCAGGCCGCCACGTACTGCGACGCGAGCTCGGCGACGTCGTCGGCCGGGGCGTCCTCCTCGGTGCCCCCGAGGTCGAGGAGCTCCCAGCCGAGGTAGCCGACACCGCCGACGGCGAGGACGCCGACCAACGCCACGGCGACGTCACGTAGCCGCATCCGTTGGCCTCCCGTCGTCCGGGCCGGGAACGTACCGCGTGCGGGTGCGGCGCCGACGGCGCACCCCCGCGCGTACGCCCCATCCCAGCAGTCCGACGGGGGCGAGGACGACGACGGCGACCGGGAGGACCGTGACCACGAACCGGATCGCACCGTCGGCGACGGCAGCGAGTGCCCGGGTCGTGGCGGCGACGGCGCCGTGGAACGTCTCGGCCGGGTTCCACTCGGTGGCGGTGACCGGCTGTGCCGATGCGGTCGGTCGCAGGGTCACGTGCACCGTCGCGAGGGCGACCTGGTCGGCGAGGACCGAACGGCGTGCTTCGAGCCGGTCGATCCGGGAGCGGACCTCGTTGATCCGTTCGAACACGGTCACCAGGTCCTCGGCGCCGCCATCGTCGGCACGGACGTCGGCCAGCAGGTCGCGGAGCTGCTCCTCGAACGCGGTGAGGTTCGCGAGCTCGGCCTCGAGGTCGGTGACCTCCCCGGTGACGTCGGTCTCGTCGATGCGGCGCTCGGGCACGGATTCGGCGAGCCCGTCGAGGTCGTCGACGACGTCGTCGAGGAGCTCGGCCGGCACCCGGAGGGTGAGGCGGCCGCTGACGACGCCGTCCGCGCGGCGCTGCAGGTCGGTCGTCGCGACGTAGCCGCCGGCGTCGTCGGCGATCCGGGTGACCTCGTCGGCGGCCGCCGCCGAGTCGCGGACCTCGAGCTGCAGGTGGGCGGTGCGCACCACGTGGCGGCCCCGGAAGTCCTCCCCACCGGGGGGGATGGGCGCCGCGGCGTCGTCGGGTCCTGCGGCGTCGGTGTCCATCGCCGCTTCGTCGGGGGTGTCGACGGCGACGTCCTCGGTGGCCTCCTCGACCGCGACCCGTTCGTCGTCGGCGTCCTCGGCGGCGCACGCCGCGGTGAGGAGGGCCAACGGCACCAGGGCGGCGATGCAGCGCACCGGCCACCTGGCCGTACCGTGGCGTGGTCTCATCTCGGGCCTCCTGTGGGTGGTTCGCGGTCCAGCGCGCTCGTAGGACCCGACGTGCGGCGAGGCTTCCGGGTTGCCCGCAGGACAGCCTCGCACACCCCCGAGAGGGTGGCGGTGGTCGGCGTCTGCAGCACGGCACCGCCTCGTGACGCGGCTTGACCTGTGCTGCGAAGCGGTGTCCACTCGCTGGGACACGGCGCGGGCGCTCCCCGCTTCTGTGCGCCCTGCGGACACCGCGGTGACGGATCGTCGGGTGGGCCGGCCGACGGGGCTCGGTGACCCGCCTACGCTCGTGCCCCACGCCTGACGACGAGAGCATCGATGGCTGATTCGCCCACCTCCTCCCGGTCACAGTCGGAGCTGAACGCCTGGCTCGTCGAGGAGATGTACGAGCAGTACCGCGACGACCCGTCGGCGTTGTCGAAGAGCTGGCAGGACTTCTTCGCCGGGTACCGCCCCGAGGACGAGGGGCGCGGGGGGAACGGGTCGTCACACGCCACGGGCCGGACGTCGCCGACCCCTGAGCGGGCGCCGACGTCGCCCACCCCGGCACGCAGCGGTGCCGTCGGCACGGTCCGTGACGACGACGAGGTCTCGCGGCTGCGCGGTGTCGGGGCCCGGATCGTCGAGAACATGGAGACGTCGCTGGGGGTGCCCACCGCGACCTCGGTCCGTGACGTCCCCGCCAAGCTCCTCGAGGTCAACCGGCGCATCATCAACAACTACCTGCGCCGGAGCCGGGGCGGGAAGGTCTCGTTCACCCACCTCATCGCGTACGCGATGGTGCGGGCGATCGAGGACGTACCGGCGATGACGACCGTGTACGTCGAGACCGAGGACGGCAAGCCCGCCACCGTCCGACGTGACCACCTCGGTGTCGGGCTCGCCGTCGACGTGGAGAACGACGACGGCTCCCGCACCCTGATGGTCCCGGTGATCGGCGACGCCGACACGCTGAGCTTCGAGGGGTTCCTGCGGGCCTACGAGGAGGTGATCCGCAAGATCCGCACCGGCCGGCTGGAGCCGGCGATGTTCTCCGGTGCGACCGTGACGGTGACCAACCCCGGCACGATCGGCACCGTCCACTCCGTGCCCCGCCTGATGGCCGGGCAGTCGGCGATCTTCGGGGTCGGTTCGATCGACTACCCCGCGCAGTACCAGGCCGCCGACGCCCGCACCCTGGCCAAGATCGGGGTGAGCAAGGTCATCACGCTGACGTCCACCTACGACCACCGCGTGATCCAGGGCGCGGAGTCGGGGATGTTCCTGCAGCGCGTCCACCACCTCCTCCTCGGCGAGGACGGCTTCTACGACGACGTCTTCGCCTCCCTCGGCCTGCCCTACGAGCCGGCGCGGTGGCGGACCGACACCACCGACATGGACGGTGCCGACGACCTGCTCGACAAGCAGATGCGCGTCGATCAGCTGGTCAACATGTACCGGGTCCGGGGGCACCTGATCGCCGACCTCGACCCGCTGAAGCAGATCCCGCCGATGCTGCACCCCGAGCTCGATCCGACCTACTACGGGTTGTCGATCTGGGACCTCGATCGCGAGTTCCTCAGCGACGTCGGCGGTGAGACCACCAAGATGGCGCTGGGCGACATCCTCGGTGTCCTCCGGGATGCGTACTGCCGGACCATCGGCATCGAGTACGGCCATGTGCTCGACCCGGAGGAGAAGTCCTGGATCCGCGACCGGGTCGAAGGCGTGACCGAGGACGTCCCGGCAGAGGACCAGAAGTGGATCCTCGAACGTCTGAACGCGGCCGAGGCCTTCGAGTCCTTCCTCCACACCAAGTACGTGGGGCAGAAGCGGTTCGGGCTGGAAGGTGCCGAGACGTTGATCCCGCTGCTCGATGCCGTCTGTGAGGCCGCGGCCGATGCCGGGTTGAACGACATCGTCATGGGCATGGCTCACCGTGGTCGGCTCAACGTCCTGTCGAACATCCTCCACAAGTCGCACCGGCAGATCTTCGGCGAGTTCG
>SLDB01000281.1 GCA_007125475.1 Nitriliruptoraceae bacterium
CCCGTCCGGCGGGTGACCGAGCCGTCGGACACTCGCCGACGAGGGCTCAGCGCCGTTCGAGGATCTCCACCAGCGCCCGGACCTGTCGGCGGCTGGGTGCGATCCTCGAGCCGCTTGAACAACGGTGCCGCGAGCCGCAGGTACCACGGATCGAGCAGGACCCGCCCGTGCATCCGGAAACGCGCGGTAGCGGTCAGCCGGTCACCTTCAGCGGTACGGGCACCGGCAACCTGGTGTCGTTCCCGTACCCCCAACGGCTCCCGCCAGGTCTCTCCGGTCGATAGCGACACCCGCCGTCGTCGTGGGTGTCACTCGATCTGTGGCTGGCCCTCCTCGTCCATGAGGAAACGGCGGCCGCCGCGGACCGCCTCGGCGTCCTCGTCGACCTCGAGGTCCTCGACGGCGTCCTCGTCGAGCTCCTCCGGCTCCGGGTTCGGCTCACTACTCATCGCGACCTCCTGCTTCGCGACGGCTCCTCGGTCCACCTGCGCGGGCAGCTCCCCGCTGTGGCGACGAAGCGCCGCCACGGCCCGGCGTTGCCCGGCGATCCGCAGCACTTCGGCTCGGTGGTGGTTCGGCCACACACCGTCCGGATTCGTCCTCTCCGGTGTCGGACCCAGGCTCACCGTTCCGGTTGAGGGGTTCGTCCCCTGAACCTGCCCAGCGAGGAAGCGTTGGTGACATGTCACGTTGCATGCCCGTACGGGCCGCTTCCACGATGCACGTGCCGACTGTTGTCGTCAACGAGCTCCAACGCCTGTGTCTCGGTCATCGAGGCGTCGGCTCGGGCGGCAGCACTCGGGCGTGGCTAGCCCACGGAATCCCGGGTTCCGGCCACGGCATCGCGGCCGCTGTTCTTCGCCAGATAGAGGGTGGTGTCAGCCCGGTGTACGAGGGATCGAGCGTCCTCGTGTCTGGTGAGTGTGGTCACGCCGAAGCTGGCCGTCACCTTGCCGATGTCCGGGACGGGTGTGTCCGCGATCGCGGCGCGACAGCGCTCTGCGAGCTCGAGAGCTGCATCCTGGTCGGTGTTCGGTGCGATCACGAGGAACTCTTCCCCGCCCCAGCGTCCGGCGAGATCACCACCTCGCACGGTGTCGGACAGCCGGGAAGCAAGTTCGCGCAACGCGCCGTCGCCGGATCGGTGGCCGTACCGGTCGTTGACGGCCTTGAACCGGTCGATGTCGACGAGGAGGACGGAGAGCGGCTCTTGATGGCGATGAGCACGAGCGATGTCCCGGTCGAGCTGGTCATCGAGTTGACGGCGGTTGGGTAGGCCGGTCAGCGCGTCGGTTCCGGCCTGGTTCAAGTACAAGCGAGCCGCCGCGCGAGCCGCAGCGAGGGCTTCCAGCCGGGAGGCGAGGACCCACAGCAGCGCGATCATCACGGCGAAGAAGCCTGCCAAGCTCAAGTGGATGGTCGTCGAATCCAACTGCGCGTCACCGGGGATGCCCGCGGCGATCGGAGAGACAGTCAGCAACACCACGGCCACGTAGAAGGCGACAGAAGTCTGCAGGCCGCGGCGGGTCCCGAGGACGAGGAAAGCCAAGGGGAACACCAACCCCGACCACAGCATCACGAGGAAGATGTCCGTCGCGTCCGCGGCCGTGTAGGCCGGCGCCACACGCCACGTGACCAGGAAGCCCAAGAGGGCCGTGACGACCACGGCCAGCAGGGCGACCTCGAAGGCCCACAACGAGAGCCATCGCTGCCAGACGCTGACGAACATTGCGGCGAGGAGGCCGATGAGTATCAGGGAGGCGGGCCCCCAGTACGGCTGTTCGAACCCCTCGGTCGACAGATTCTCCGCGAGTACGGCGACCAGGAGTCCCGGCACGAGCAGGTAGGCGCGACGTCGAACCTTGTCGTTCAGTTCCGTTGATCCGCGGCGTGCCCGATGGTCTTGATCGGCAGTCTCGTCAGGCATCTCGTCCTCATCGGGCGCTTCTTCGGCCTGTCGGCCGCCTGCATCGGATGCACCCGGCGGCGGTCAGCGACATCGCCATCAAGTCATCCAGGCGCGACCTCGGGGGACCAGATGGACAAGACGTTTCTGCACCTACCCGATCATCGACACCTGAGGCGACGAAGTGAAGTAGCAAGCAGGCCACGCACGACCTAGCGCTCAAGACTGTCCCGCGCCACGATTCTGGCTCAGTCTCGGGGTCTTCACAGCTGGGGACGGCGGTCAGGTAGACGTCGGTGGGTCTCCCCATGTCGAGGGCCTCGTGTGGTCGGATGGTGTTGAAGATCTGCCGGTCGTGCTCGGACTGGTCGACGAGCATCACGCCGTCGGTGATCTCCTCGCGGTAGAGGTGCTCGCATCTCAGCGACCCGGACACACGCTCTCGCACGCCGTTCGTGTGCGGTGACTCCCGCCCCGTGTCGCTGTTGCGCCAGCCGCGGGACGCGACCACCCCGAGTTCGCCGCGGCCCATCACCCCACGTTGTGCGACACGTCGCTTCAGCTGCGGTCGAGACGTAGCCTCCTGGCATGGATCTCGATGACGTCCTCGCCGTGCTCGACGCGTTGGAACGCGCCGGGGTCCGCTACGCCGTCTTCGGCGGGCTGGCGATGGCGGCCCACGGGTTCGACCGGGCCACCCGCGACCTCGATCTGTTCATCACCCCCGACGAACGCAACGTGGCGCTGCTCCGAAGCGCACTGTCGAGTGTCTTCGACGATCCAGACATCGCCTCGATCACGGCCGAAGACCTCGCCGGTGAGTACCCGGCGGTGCAGTACGGACCGCCGGGGGTCGATTACACCATCGACATCGTCAGTCGGCTCGGTGACGCCTTCACCTTCGAGGACCTTCAGGTCGAGCGGGTCGAGGCCGGCGCGGTCACCATCACCGTCGTCACCCCGGAGACCCTCTACCGGATGAAGCGTGACACGGTCCGCTTGCGCGACCTCGACGACGCGCAACGACTGGCCCGGGCCTTCCGGTTCGGCTCGGAAGGGGGAGGCTGAGATGCCGGTCAACCACTACCGCGACGTCGCCGACATGCCCGAACCTGACCGTGCCACCTCGGCGCTCGAGGGCCTCGCAGCCGCGTGTGCCGCATCGTCACTGTCCCGGGCCTTCGGCGCCAGGCGATGCGCCCCCCGCGGTGTCCACCGGTTCCGCTCGATCGAGGAGGCCGACGCCCACCGGCAACGCTGGGAGTCGACGCCGGCCGGCTTCGACGGCCCGGCATGTCCAGCGTCACCGTCTGCGGAGTCTCCGTTGCGCGACCACGACTGATCTCCCCGCCGAACGGCGCTCGTTGCGCCGCTGGACAGGAGCTTCGTCGTGCCTTCGCGGCATCCGCATGGAGTGACCCATGCCCATACCTCCGCGACCGTCGTGCTGGTGGACGTCGATCTGGATCTGGTCGATGACCCGTCCTGGTCGCCGCCCTGGATCGGGGTCGTAGGCGCCATGCTCTTGGTGATCCACGACGACGCGCTCGCCGACGCCGTCGTCACATCGCGCTGGTGCGTTCGCGACGGTGGCGTGCGAATCGACTCAGCCACCGATGAGACCCGCGGATGCGAGCCTCGCGGTGTCCGACGTCGTGCTTGACGGTGTGGAGGTCCCCGCCGGCCAACCTGGCCGCGGACCGGGACGGATCACTCGCTCACGACATCCGCAACGAGCACGTTGGACGGGACCCGGGAGATCCCCCGGGCCGCCGACACCTTATGGCCGTCGACCCCGACGAGTTCGTCAGCCTCCTCGAGTCGGCGTTTGCCGCCAAGGCACCTCCCGAACGACCGGCAGTGGCGGCGGACAACGCCGGCACCGTGACGGTCACCGTGCACGTGCCGGTGTTCGTCGGCCGTTGCCGCCCTCGGCGACGCGGCGATGGTGATCGCCGATCAGAACGCCGGGAATCGTGCATACGCGGCGGTAGTCGCCTGAGCCGAGATCTCTCTCTGCCACGTGGGCGGGTTGGGGCTCTGCTGCGGGCAGAGGTGAGGATGCTGCCCAGCGGTACGCGCAGCGGCACCCGGACTGGGCCGTCTCGGGAGCCGTCGACCACGCCGTCGACCAGGTGTTGGAACTGGTCGAGATACTGGTCGAGATGCCGGTCCCGGCAGCCTCAGCCTGATGGCGGCGCCCGTCCGTCACCTGGTCCTCGACAACGAGGCGGTCTCGGCGCTGCTGGTCACCGCACGCCAGCACGCCAGGCGCGCCCAGGTCCTCGAGGCAGTCATGGCCGCCAACGGCCGCACGGTCGTCCCGGCCGCTGTTCGGTGCGAAGCGCTGTGGGACCGCACGCAGCAAGCGTCCGCAGCCGCCAACCTGCACGTCAAGGACGACGACCCGCTCGACGCGTCCGCTGCCAACCGCAACGTGCAGCTGCGCAAGGTCGTGCCCGTCGCCTCACTCGTTGACGCCAGCGTCGTGGTCAGCGCCGAACGGCTGATCGGCGGCGACGTCGTCGAGATCCTCACCTCCGACCCCGGAGACATCGCTGCACTGGCAGGACACGCCGCCGTCACCGTCGATGTCCACACCCTCTGACCAGCGTGCCGATCTGGACGTCCGGAACATCCCACGCCGCAGACCTACCGTCGGACGCGGACTACTACGGCACAACGCCCGGACTTGCTACCCGACCGAGGTACGTGACTGCGGGAGGCGCTTGAAGGTTGGTGGGCCGCTCGGAACAGGCTGAGCCCCAGAAGGTGCTGGTGGAGTCGCGTTGCATCACGCGCCCGCGGCGCCGTCGCCCGCAACTCCACCGACGTCGCTGCCACCTACCTCGCCGCAGCCACCGGCGGCCGCTGACTTCGGAGATGACTTCCCACGGCTGCCCCCAGACCCACGCGGCAGTCGTTCGTCAGCTTCCTCGAGTCCGCCTTCGCCGCCGAGGTCACCTACCGAACGACCGGCAGTGGCGGCGGACAACACATCGAGCTGCAGATCGGCGACAGCCCGATCATGGTCGGGGGCGGCGGCCCCGTCGAGCAGGACCAACCGGCAGCCCTGTTCCTCTACGTCAACGACGTGGACAGCCTCCACGATCGCGCCGTCCGGGCCGGCGCGACAAGCATCATGGAACCGGCAGACGGGCGGTTCGAGGAGCAGCGCGGAGCCGGAGTCATCGACCCGGTGGGAAACCAGTGGTTCCTGGGCAAGCATGGTCCGACGAGCCAGGCCCCGGGCTGACCCGAATCGGTACATGCGCGTTGCTGCAACGCGGCGGTTCTGCCCCACTCGCGATCCGCTCGGGTGGGCCATGACGACCGCCAGGAAGGTCAGCGTGTGGTGGGGCGATGGCCCTACCCAGCCGAGCAGCTCGGTGGCAGAATGCGGGTGGCAGGCATGCGGCCACAGGTTGCCGTCGAAGCGGGTTCGTCGTGACGGTTCGCGTCAGCGAGCAGGTCGTGCTGCCCGTGACGGTGGAGCAGGCCTGGGACTACTTCGGGAACGTGTCCCACTTGGTGGAACTCGACCCGATGCTCGAATCCTACGAGCCCGACGCCGGAACGCTTCAGGAGGGCACCACCAACCACGTCGTCTCGAGGCTGGGACCGCTACGGATGCGGATGGTCACCCGCACCGCGGTCCTCGATCCGCCGCACAGGGTGGTCTTCGAGAACGTGAAGCCGAGTTGGCCCCTACGGGTTCGGGCCGAGGACGCGCTGACCGCCCACCCCGCGGGAACGCTGTATCAGGTGACGATCACCATCGGTGGCGTGGGGCCGATCGGGAGGCTTCTCGCACGGCCGGTGGGGGGGCGGATGATTCGAACGCGTCGGCAGCTGATGGAGAGCGTGCTGCTGGATCTCGCGACTGACTCCTGAAGCGCACGGGGATGCGTCGCCGCTGCCCGACGCGCTCTTGCACAGGTCGGCGGAAGACCTCCACCGCGGCGCGCAACGCTTCGTTCCGACCCGAGATCGAGATCGACGGAGCGACCACCCGCGTGCTGGTGGAACAGACGGGCGCGGTCGACGTGAGCAGGCTCGGCGACCACCAGGGCCACCTCACCGTTGCGGAACAGCGTCTACGGTTCCGTATACTGGCTCGATGGCCGCCACCAAGATGCTCCGGGTCTCCGACCGCACCCACGACGGGTTCCGCCGCGAGGCGCAACGGCGTGGTGCGACCATCGACGAGGTCGCCGCGGCAGCGCTCCGGGCGCTTCGCCAGAAGGAGATGGGCGAGCAGCTCGCGGCGCCGCTCGACGACGAAGAGGCCGAGTGGCTCGATGCGTCGTTGCGGTGACGTCCAGCTCGCAGATCTGGGCGAGCCGCAGGGGCGGGAAGCTGGCTTCGCACGACCGGTCGTGGTCGTGACCGCGCAGGTGGTGCTCGATCAGGGACCAACCGTGGCGCAGGTCGTACCGCTGACCTCCGCGATCCGTGGGTACCGCTCCGAGGTGACCATCGAGCCTGATCCAGACAACGGCCTCGAGGGGATCGCGGCAGCGCAGTGTCAGCACATCCGAGCGATCGCTGTCGAGCGGCTCGCTGAACCGATCGGCAACGTGGGCCCGCAGGCGCTGAACCAGATGCGCGAGATCCTCGCTGATCTTCTCGATCTCTGACGAACCCCTCCACAGCCGTGATGATGGGCGTCGGCGTTCTCGCGCTCGAGCGTGGATGGTCCTCCGAGGAATCGGCGAGCGAGACCGTCGGAAGATGGACTCCCGTGTCGTGATGTAGACCGTGCGTCGGTTGTCGGGTGCGGGGTGCTGCTGGCAGGGACGGTAGGGGGAGCGACCGTGCCGTCCGCAGCATGAAGCGAAGCCTGCCGCGCTGTTGGTGGGCCCGCCGAGAGGTGGGAGACCCGGTAGACGACGGTTCCACCCCTCGCGGTTGTGTTGGACACCTGGAACACGACGGAGGGCTCGCCTCACACGGACCCTGGGCAGCCCGTCGTGGGGTGATCGGCCCAGCCGGCGTCACCTCGCCTGCCGCCAGCCACAACCGGTCGGGGCCAGTGCCTACGGGGATCCACGTAGTCGGACGTCGGTGAATGCCGCCGCCGGCTCGTGGCTGGTGGTGGTTTCTCCAGCCGTTTCCGGGTCGGTCGACTGCGGTGCGTCGGCTGTGGCGGGGCGATGCTCGAGGTGGGCATTCACAAGGAGGACGCCGATGAGGGTCTCGACGCGGACCAGTCTGGCAGCCGTCTCGACGCTGGTGTTGTTCGCGGCGGCGTGCGGCGCCGATGAAGCGGTGCAGGAGCCGGAGGGGGCGGCGGTCGAGGAGGCCGCGGAGCCCACGGACGAGGCGGCCCAGGAGCCGGACGAGGAGCCGGCCCAGGAGCCGGAGGAGGAGCCGGGTGAGGAGCCGGACGAGGCGGTCGAAGAGACGGCCCCGGAGCCCGAGGAGGTCACGGCCTACGTGGTGGGCTACCACTGGGGCTGGGCGGTCTTCGATGAGGACGGCACCGAGCTCGACGTGATCGAGGTGACGGTGGGCAGCGAGGTCGAGCTCATCGCGGTCAACGACCACGCCACCCACGCGATCGAGCAACTCCCCGAACCGGTCGCGGAGACGATCACCTCGATCAGCTGGCACGACCGTGCCCATCACGACATGGAGCAGGGCCACATCCCCGACCTCGCGGAGGCCGAGGGCGTGCCGTTGGGCGAAGCACTGACGATCGCCCACGACGGTCACGACCACATCGGCCCCGCGCAGGACCACGCGCTGCTGGTGGCCGGTGTGGGGGTCGAGGCGTTCCTGGACTCCCACGGCGACGAGCCGGCCCGGATGGTGTTCACCGTCGACGAGGAAGGGGCCTACGAGTTCCGCTGCACCGAGGAGTGCGGCCCCGGCCACGACCACCAGCGCCGGGAGATGCTCCAGGTCACCGGCTGACGGTCACGAAAGGATGATCCGATGCGCCGCAGCGAGCACCGTCCCGATCCCCACGGTGGCTGGGAGGCCTGGGCACACCGCGTGCTGGACGGCGCGGACACCGACGCCGACCTGGGCGTGGAGGCCGCCCGCGACGCGATGGCGGTCGCCGCCGGCGAGCTCGACGAGGACGAGTTCCGTGACCGCTACGAGAACGACTACCGCCGCCAGTTCGGCACCGACCGCCGCCCTCGACTGGTTGACGGGCTCACGCGCCCGCACACCGAGCCGGCGATCACCGGCCGCGCGCCGGACGCCGTGGCCGGCGCGGGTGCATCCTTCGCTGGGGGGCTCGAAGCTGGGGGGCTCGAACAGGACGGCGACGGCGCAGGCGACGGCACGGACGCCGTCAGCGGCAGCGACGAACCCCAGGTGGTCCCCCGCCGGGCGGTGCTGGGCGTGCTCGGAGGTGCCGCGGCCGGGGCGCTGTTCTTCGGCGAGCTGTTCCGGCGGGGCGCGTTCGCCTCGAGCCCCGGCATCGGGGACCCGCTGCCGCTGGCCGGTGATCCGGGGACGGGCGCCGTCACCGGGGGTGGTACGGCCGCGCCGGGCGAGGCGACCGATGTCCAGTTCGGGATGGTGATCGACCTCGAACGCTGCGATGGCTGCCTGCGGTGCGTGGATGCCTGCGTCGAGGAGAACGGGCTCTCCGAGGGGGTGCTGTGGCCCTACGTCTTCGCCTATCAGGAGCCTGGGGACGCCGACCCCCGGTATCTGCCGCGGCTGTGCCAGAACTGCACCCGGGCGCCGTGCGTGATGGTCTGCCCGACCGGGGCGCGTCACCGGCGACTCGCCGACGGGCTGGTGCTCACCGACTACGACGTGTGCATCGGGTGCCGCTACTGCCAGGTGGCCTGCCCGTACGGCGTCAACGTGTTCCAGTTCGCCGACCCGGCCACCACCGGGGGCAGCTTCACCGGCGAGCGCCGGGACGCCCGCGGTGTGGCGGTCAAGGGCGAGCCGCCCAGGGGGGTGATGGGCAAGTGCACGTTCTGTCCGCTGCGCCAGGACGACCCTGAGCGCCGGGGCACCGCGGCGTGTGTGGACGCCTGCTCGATGGAGGCGCTGCACATCGGGGACCTCAACGACCCCGACAGCGCCCCGAACCGGTATCTGGCCAAGCGGCGTGAGGAGGCCGGCGGGAACCTGCCGACCTTCCGGCTGCTGGAGGACCTGGGCACCGAGCCCAACATCATCTACATCGGCCAGCCACCCTCCGCGAAGGCCGAGCTCGTCGAGGGCGACTGGGCCTACGAGGACTGGGGGCTGACCGAGGACCGCCGCACGGTGCTCGAAGGGCCCGAGCCCTGGTTCCGCCGCCTGGCCCAGGAGGCATGACGATGGCCACCGACACCTCGCCGCCGACTGCAAGGCCGGGCCAGGCGCCCGCGCCGGGACGGATCGACGCCATCCTGCGACCCCTGGGCCGCCCGTCGTGGCGCTGGCTGGTCGCGCTCGCGATCACGATCGCGGGGCTCACCTGGTTCGCCCAGGCATGGATCTTCCAGCTGCGGCACGGCCTGGTCGTCACCGGTCTGGGCGACTGGGGCTACGCCGGCGGGATCCCGTGGGGCTTCTACGTCGGCTCGTTCATCTGGTGGGTCGGCATCGCCCACGGCGGCATCATCGTCTCCGCGGCCGTGCGCCTGTTCCGCA
>SLDB01000053.1 GCA_007125475.1 Nitriliruptoraceae bacterium
GCTGCTGGACTCGCCGTTGCCGTGGACCAAGATGCGGGCCGTGTACCGGCTGCTGGGGCTGGCCAAGAAGTTCGGGTCCCAGCGAGTCGAGCAGGCGTGCGCGCGGGCGTTGGAGTGCGAAGCGATCGACGTGGGGCTGATCGGCCGCATGGTCGAACGCGCCGCGGAGAACGACCCGCCCCCGGTCGAGGGCACCGTGATCGCGGCGGCCGGACGGTTCGCCCGGGACGCGGGCGAGTTCGCCGTGGACAACGGAGGCGGCCAATGACCTCCACCGTCGCCGCCCCCGACATCCACCACCGCGGCAAGTGCTGCGGGCTGCTGGCCCCGCTGGCCTGGCCGGTCTGCGGGCCCGCTGACCGTGGCCTGCACCGGCTGCTGTCGTCGCTGGCCGACCTGCTCGACGCGGTTGCGGCCGCCCACCGGCGCGCGACCGAGCTTGCCGCCCTCGCTCATCGACCCGCACAGGGCTGGGGGCCGGCACTTGCGACCATCGACGTCGCCGCGGTCGGGGCCACCGACACCGCCGCGTTGACCCGCCAGCTCACCGACCATCACCTCGACGAGACCGCCGACCTCCTGCGCCAGGGGCTGGAGCATCGTCTGCAAGCGCTGCAGCTGGTGCGTCGTGCCATCCGCGCCGCGCAGTTCGCCGCGCTCGACCACCGCTACGTGGCCGGACTGCTCGCCGCCGTCATCCACCACCTCGATCAGGCCGGCCGGTCGCTGGCCGCCGCCGACCACACCGTCGTCGTCGCCGCACTGGAGATGCGCTCATGACCGCACCCGCCATCACGCCCGAGCTCAAGGCCCTGCTGCGCCGGGTCAAGCTCGGCAAGACGCTCGACACCCTCCCGGAACGGCTCACCCTCGCCAGACAGAACCGGCTCGAGCACGCCGAGTTCCTCGAACTCGTCCTCGCCGACGAGGTCGACCGCCGCAACCGCCAAGCCGCCACCGTGCGCGCCAAAGCCGCCCGGCTCGACCCCGCCATGACCCTCGAAACGTGGGACCGCGACACCTCCGTCACCTACGACCACACCCTGTGGGCCGAGCTGACCTCGCTGCGGTTCGTCGACGACGCCCGTGGCGTGTTCGTCCTCGGCCCCGTCGGCGTCGGCAAGACCCACCTCGCCCACGCGCTGGGTCACATCGCCTGCCGACGCGGCTACAAGGTCCACGCCGAACGGGCCGACCGGCTGTTCAAACGGCTCAAAGCCGCCCGCCTCGACCACACCTACGACACCGAACTACGTCGGCTCATCGGCGTCGACGTCCTCATCATCGATGACTTCGCGCTCCAGACCCACGACGCGACCCAGACCACCGACTTCTACGAGATCGCCGTCGAACGACATCTGAAGTCGGCCACCATCATCACGTCCAACCGGACTCCCGATGAGTGGCTGGCAGCGCTCGCCGACCCGCTGCTGGCCCAATCCGCCATCGACCGGCTGCAGTCCACCGCCTGGGAACTCGTCGTCGAAGGCGAGTCCTACCGGCGCCGACAGAAACCCACCCTCAACCCGAACAAGACCACCGAGAACAAGGCACGTCGTTGACATCCATCATCACGCTGATGATGCTGCCCGCGCGGCCGGCCAACACGCCGAGGTGGTCCCTACCTCATGGCAACACCCTGGTCCCATCAGACTGGCGAGCGACATGGGACGGAGCCTGGAAACCTCGATGCGGTCTTCGACCACCGTCGGTGCGAGCCTCCACGCCCTCCCCGTGCCAATGGTCGAACCTGCCCCCGCTCGCGCCACGCAGACCGACGAAGTCGTGATCGAGGCCGTAGCCTCTCGTCCGCGTCTGGCGCAGGTCGTTGGCTCATTGCTGCGGTCACAGCGACTCGGCGCGGTACCCCTGCAGTTCGACCAGGGTCATCGTCTCCGGTTCGTCTGTCTCGTCGTAGGTCATCGCTACACCCCCCGGGCTCAGCCATCCGTCCTGGGTGCGGGACCAGCCGTTGGCGGCAGCCACGCGGGCGATCTCTGCGGCGACATCCGCGTCAGGTGCGACGTTCACCCACACCAGACATCTGCCGTCGTCCCGGCCGCGGGTCGGCTCGCCGTCCTGCATCACCAGGGGCCCCGGTTCGAGACCCTCAGCGATCGACACCAGTGCAGGACCGACCGGGTCATCGTAGGCGTGCTCAGCCCGCGCCGATGCGGCGGTGTGCGCAAGGAATCCAAGAAGGGCGCCGGCCGAAGCCACGGCAAGGGCGAGCGCGATACCGGAGGCGAGCAGCCAGCGGGCACGCGTCGCACGATCGAACAGTCGTGCGACGACAACGAGGCAGCCGCCGATGAGGACACCGGCGCCGACGGCGAGCAGGACCAGCAGTTGCGCCCATCCACCGCTGAGCCCACCGTAGGTCTCGGCCACCGAGTAGCCGCCCCGACCGATCCAGACGAGGAGAAAGAGACACCCAGCCAGCAGGAGCAGCGCCAGGCCCACTCCGGCTGTCCCGACCGGTTGACCGTCGGGCGGCGACGAAGCGTCCGGAGCGCGAACACCTCGGCCTCCGTTCTCGGAGCGGGTCATCGCCACCTCTTGTTCTCCATTCTTCGAGGATGCGGTCCGGGAGGCGGCTCGGGAAGGGCCAATGGGCCTGATCCGTCTTGTGCTTCCGCGGTGAGGCCCCATTCACCGTTGACGAGGATGCCCGGCGATCGGCTCGGCCGTGCGTGACGCGCCAGTTCCCCGGTCATGGGCGACCTCAAGTGGAGATTCCAGTCGGCGCCTCTGGCCCTCCCCGGTCACCTTGCAGACTGTTCGAGTCCCTTGCCCGCCCGAGTGCCCTGCCGAACAGCGCGGGCTTCGCCACCCCCGGTGTCCGCATGCCGCTCGTGCGCCAGGCCGGCTACGCGTCTTCCTCGGCCACGGCACGTTCCTGGCGCGACTCGACGAAGAACGCGCCGAGCGCTGCGGCGACCGAGGCGAACACCACGATCGCGTACGCCGACAGCACGATCGACAGCAGGCGCCCCAGCAGCGTCACCGGCTCGGAGATCAGCGTCGACGAGACGGCCAGGTTCGCCGACCACCACAGCGCGTCCCCCAGTGAGGCGACCGCCCCGTCGCGGCCGCGTTCGAGGACGAACAGCAGTTGACCGCCGCCGAACGCCACGACGGCGGTGGCGGCCAGCAGGAACTGCAGGCGTCCGGCGAGCAGCCCACGCGCGGTGCCAACCGCCCGGTAGGAGGAGCCGACGACCCGGGCCGCCGGCAGGACGCGCAGGGCGCGAACCGCGCGGATCACGCGCAGCATCCGCAGCGCCGGCAGGAGCAGGAACAGCACCGACGGCCAGTGCCGCACCAGGAACCGGCCCGGCCGCCGCGAGATGATCAGCTTGGCGAGGAGCTCGACCGCGAAGACGGCCCAGATCACGTTGCCGGCCACGGTCAACGCGGGGAGGACCTCACGGGGCGCGACCAACTCGTAGGCGACCAGCGCGGCCCACACGGCGGCCAGCACGGCCATGGGGATGTCCAGGCGCCGCTCGAGCAACGCCGCGGCCCGCTCACGTGGGGTCGCTTCCTCGTCGGGATCCGGGTCGAGCGTCTCGCTGGCCTCGTTGCGCATCGAGCCACTCCCCGTGTCGTCGGGCCGGCAGTTTGGCAGGCTGCCAGCCGCGACGTGGACCGCCGTCAGGTGAGACGGTGTTCGCCCTGCGGTGGCGCGGCTGGCGTCGACGGTGGTCACCGAGCTGCGGGAGCGCCGGGGCCTGCCGAGCGACGCGAGGTAGGCGGACCAGTCCAGTGGCCGGTGAACGAACGTGGGTGCGATCCCGGCCTGAGCGCATGCCAGCAGCGCGATCTGGTGGAAGGAGCCCCCGGGAGGGCCGCCGATCTCGGCCCGCCTCGCCCGCGGAACCGACACCTTCGGCAACTTCCCCCTCGAGCCGGGACCCGACGGGTCACTGTCACCCGCGGCGCGCGAGGCCCACGCCCGGGCCCCGGCGCCGCACGCCGCCACCGGGTACTCCACCGTGTAGGACAGCGAGCACGCCCCCGCCCCCGGAGCGTGGCCGGTTCCGTCCGGGACCGTCGGCGCCCACGCAGACAGCGCCGGTGACGTCCCCTGCCGACGGACCCCCGGGCCCGGCGGTGGGGACCGAACGCCGACCACAGCCTGCACGTCCAGTTGCTAGCGTCGATGGATCGCGAACGGCATGGACGACATCGTGGTCACCAGCCCGGACCGGGCGGAGAACACCGAAGTGGCCGAGAAGGCTGCGGCCTACCGGCGTTTGGCCCGTGACGGGTTGGCGGTGGTCGACCGGGTCCACGGCATCCGCCGCTACCAGCCCCTGTACGGGCTCACCGATGAGGACCGTGCGCTGTTCCCCGCACCGAAGCGCCTGGTCGACGAGCGCTGGGAACACATCGGCGCGAACCTGCCCCCGGTGGGTTCGGCGATGGACGTCGGCTGCCAGCACGGCTGGTTCACGTTCAAGCTCGCCGAACGTGGGCTGCACACCATCGGCGTCGAAGGGTCCCTGCGGGCGTTCCAGGTCGCCCAATGGCTCACCCTCTACAACCAGAGTGACCGGGCCAGCTTCCAGAGGCTGTACGTCGACGCGGAGACCGCGCAGCACCTCCCGGCAGTCGATGTCGTCGTGTGCATGGCGATCTTCCACCACTGGGTGCGCCTGCAGGGCCTCGACGACGCCACGCGGATCATGCAGGCCCTGGCGGATCGCTGCCGTGACCGCATGTTCTTCGAGACCGGACAGGTCGGCGACACCGACACGCTTGATCGCTCGTCGATCGGGTTCATGGGGCGGCGTCCGCGTCGCTGGATCAAACGGTTCCTCAAGGACCTGGGCTTCCGGAAGGTGGTCCACCTGGCGACGTTGTCGCGGAGCACCGACAACCGGCGCACTCGGCACCTGATGCTGGCCCTGCGGTGAGCGCGTGCGGCGTCGTCGAACTGGTCGGGATGCCCTGCGCCGGGAAGACGACCCCGGCCAGGAGCACCGTCACACTCCTCGATGTCGACGGCATCGAGGCCTACGCGCACCTCGCGCGTCGGCGCCCGGCGCTGGGCCGTCGCCAGGGCGTCCGGTTGCTCAGCCGCCGTCGACGCCCGTCGACGCCCACGGACGGGAGCGCTCCGAGACCGTGAGGCGGACGGCCGCGTCGGCGCCGAGGAACCGTCGTGCCGCAGCGGCCAACGGGATGTTCGCCACCCAGGAGCCGGCCGCCGGGTCGACATCGGTCAACGGCGGCCCGTTCGGGCGGTAGTCGCGGAGCGGGGTGTCCAGTTGCGACTTCCACACCGCCCAGGCGGTGAACGCGTCGCCGCGGTGGGCGACGTCGACGACGAGGACGTCGTCGAAGTCCGCTCCCTGCTCGAGGTGGTCGAAGAACCGGAACACCCCGCCGTGCTGGCGCAGGGAGAGCACACGCACCTGGAGCATGTAGCGCATGGTGTCGGTAGGACGGCTCGCACTGCTCGACAGGTACGTGGTGACCAACGGCACCGGGCGGTCGGCGGTGCCGTCGGTGACCGTGCCGTCGAGTTGGATCGGGCAGTGGTGGGCGGCGAGCTGTTCGTGCAGCACGATGGGGAGCCCGCGGATCGACAGGCGTGTCTCGCCCTGCCACACCACGTCGGTATCGTCGTCGGGGAGGCGCAGCCCCACCAGGTCGGCCTGCACCGCGAGGTCGCCGAACAGGAACCGGCGCAGGTTCTGGTAACCCTCCTCGGAGTTCACCATCCCGTAGCGACCGCTGTGACTGCGGTGGACGAACGCGTGCCGGGACCCGGGGACGTGGGCGTTGTCGATCTGCACCAGCCCGTCGCTCTTGGCCCCGACGGTCTTGGCCGAGAGCCCGAACGCGGCGCCGTAGTCGTTGGGGTTCGTCCCGACCAGGCAGAAGATCCGGTGTCTGGGGAACACCGCGTCGTCGACCACGCGGGGATCCCACCCGGCCGGTGGCCCGCCGGGGTCACGGTCGCGTTCGGGCGTGAGGTACTCGTACATCCGGCGGGGACCGAACACGTCCGCGCCGGCGATCCCGAACGTGTCACGGATCCGTTCGAACAGCCCGAAGCCGACGTCGAACTCGATCCCGCCGTGCGGGGTGCCGTAGGTGAACAGCCTCGCGACGAAGTCGGTCGCGGCCCGATCGGGGTAGCGGTCGGGGATGATCTTCTGGACCAGACTGCGGCAGATCAATCCGCCCATCGAATGGGCGACCAGGTGCACCGCGGGCGCGCCGGTCCGGCGCTTGAGGAGCTCGATGAGTTCGAGGAGGTCCTCGGCGGCCCGTTCCAGGTGGAAGTCCTGGGGGCGCTCCCCCCACGTCGTCGCCGAGATGTCGTAGTAGCGGTGGATCCAGATGCTCGCCGGCGGGACCGTGCCGTCCTCCTGCCGCTCGAGGTACTCGGCCTGACTCCCCTCGACGAGGAGCTGGTACTCCTCGTCGAGGATGAGGCGTAGCAGGGGGCTCTCGAACTGGTAGAAGCGCGGATCGCCGCCGCTGCCGACGCGCACGTGGGTCGAACCGAGGTTGAACCCGTAGAACGGGTCGTCGACCTGCGCGTCGATCCCCGAGGTGGTCCCCGCGTACCCGCGCACGTACACGACCGGGAGTCTGTCGACCATCCCGCCCTCCTCGCGGTCGCCCTCCCCGGCCATCGTGCGACGCCCGGGTCGGCGTGGCCTCATCCTACGACGTCACGGCTGCAGTGACGGGCGGGTGACGGCCGCGGTGATCTCGTCGAACGACGGCCCCGGCGCCTCGCGCAACCACCGCAGGTTCGCGGCGAGATCCCCCTGCTCCCGGAGCCGGATGAGCAGGAGAGCCGTCGAGATCCGCGCCCCCGGTCGGAGCACTCGGTCACCGATCCGCGCCACCGCCCGGTCGCGGTCGGCGATCGCCGCCTCCCACGCCTCCTCGGGGGTCGCCACGAGCTCGGTCGCGAACCGCCACGCCCCCGCTCGGGCGGTGACGATGCTGAACCGCACCACGTGGTCGGCGCTCCGGCCACCGACCCGGTCCAGCAGCCCCAGCCACGGCGAGATACGGGTGAGGTCCCGCTGGAGGCTGGCCACCATCGCGGCCAGCACCGCGTTGATCCGGTCGAAGTCGCGGCGCAGCCCGGCGAGCTCGGCGCCCGGTGAGCAGCGGGCCGCGGCGATCCCCAGGTCGAGGTTGATGTGGGCGTTGATCCCGACGAGGAGGTGTTGCAGGACCAGGGGCCGCCACCGACGGCCGGCGGCGAACGCCACCGCCCAGGAGTCGGTCGGGGCATCCCCACGATCCTGCGCCGCGATCGCGTCGAAGTAGCGCTGGGCGAACAGCACGTCGAGGCGTTCCATGCGCTCGGCGTCGTCGAAGAACCCGGACGCGATCCCCTCCTTCACCGTTGCGGTGACCTTCCGGTACAGCACGGCGAAGTACCCGCGGGCGTCCTGATCGGCGATCGCCCGGTCGACCACGTCGTCGAGGCCGCCGAGGACGTCGTCGACGCTTCCCAGGCTCACGGCCGGGCCCCGGGGTGCAGGCCTGGACGGTCCGCGACGCGGCGCGGGAAGGTCATCGGGCGTTCGCGTACCACCGAGCACCTCGGGTCGTGGGCCGTCATCGTCGGTCCTCGTCGATCCTCGCCGGCGAGCCAAGCACATCGCGGATGACGCAGACGTTCGCAGGGGCACGGAGACCGGTGAACGCCGTCCGACCCGGCGGCCGCCGCGCCGCCCCGGAGCAGTCAGCCCAACAACTCGTCGACGAGCGCGACGCGACGACGGGTGTCGCGCGCGAGCGGCTCGAGGCGCCCGACCGCCGCGGCCCGTTGGCGACGGCGCTCGTACCAGCTGAGCATCAGGGCGTGGGCGATCGCGAGCTGCTCGGTGAAGGCGTACGTCCCCCGTGGGGGAGTGGCCGATCCCGCACTCCGGCGCAGCTCCTCGACCGTCGTGGTCGGATCCGCCGACTGATGGTGCAGCTTGGCCAGGTCCATCCCCACCGGCATCCGTCGTGCGTGCTCCCAATCGATGAGCATGAGGCGATCACCGACAACTGCACCGGCCGGCAGGACGATGTTCGACGACACCGGGTCGCCGTGGCCCAGGCTGACCTCCAGCAGGGCGTCACGTTCCAGGAGCCGCCGGACACGGCGGTGCAGCGTGGGTGTGACGTCCTCGTCGGCGGCGAAGGAGTCCCACCGCTCGAGGAGCTGACTGGAGGAGAGGCGGCTGAGCGGAGCGACGGTGATCCCCACACCCGACTGCAGCGCCCGGAGGCGTGCGGCGATGAGTGGCGCCACCGACCGCATCGCTTCCCGGTTCGCCGGGTGGGTGCCGTCGACACACTCCTCACGGAGGAACGCGACCCCGCGACGTTCGTCGGTGCCGTGATCGAGGAGGCGTGGCGCGAACCCGGGTGCGTGGCGTGCGACCGCCTGAGCGGCCCGGATCGACCGTTCGACGCCGCCGTGCCCACCCGGTTCGAACCCCTGCACCCGCAGGGTGCTCGGCCCGCGCCGGCCGCCGCCGTAGTAGGCCCGGAGGCGGACCGTCCGTTCGGCGTCGAACCGGCCGATCACGACCGCGTCGGCGGCCGTGCGCGCGGTGTACACCGCCGCCCGATCGGGGTCGACGGTCACCGCGACCAGCGACGGCACGTCGTCGGGCCCGGCGCCGTGGCGGAGCGCCTGGGAGCCGTCGAGGGCGTAGCGGCGTGGTCGCAGCAACGGCCGCCGCCACGTCCGGAGCTCGACACGGGCGAGGCAGGTGAACGCTTCGTGCCACCGGTGGAGCTGACTCGCCTCCAACACCCCTCCAGTGACCGGCCACGTCGCCATCCACCCCGGCTCCCGAGTGGTGGCCCGAGTGGTGGCCCGAGTGGTGGAAGGAACCTATCCGGAGCCGGTGAGACGGTCGACCTCGGCGAGCTCGTCGGCGTCGAGCTCCCAGCCGGCGGCGGCGACGTTCGCCGACACCTGCCCGGGGTTGCTGGCGCCGGCGATCACCGACGCCACCGCCGGCTGCGCCGCTAGCCACGACACGGCGAGTTCCAGGAGGGTGCGTCCCCGTTGTTCGGCGAAGCCGCGGAGACGCTCGACCGTGGCGAGCCGTTCGGCGGCGAGCTCGGCATCGCGGCGCTCTGCCGGGTAGTTCGCGATCCTCCACGCGGCGTCCGGGGGCTGGTCGGCCCGGTACTTGCCGGTGAGCAGGCCGGCGGCGAGCGGGAAGTACGGCAGCAACGCGAGGCCGTGGCGTTCGATCGCGGCGAGCCTGGCGTCCTCGATGTCGCGTTCGAGGAGGTTCCAGCGGTCCTGTGCCACGACGAACCGGGGGAAGGCGGCCTCGGCGGCGACGGCCTCGGCCTCGTCGATCTGGGCGGCTTCGAGGTTGGAGTGGCCGAGCACGCCGACCTTCCCGGCGTCGACGAGCTCGCTGAGGGCGCCGAGCGTCTCGGCGATCGGTACCTCCGGGTCGGGGCGGTGCAGCTGGTAGAGGTCGATATGGTCCACGCCGAGGCGGTGCA
>SLDB01000128.1 GCA_007125475.1 Nitriliruptoraceae bacterium
CGCCCACCTCACCGTCGGCGACGACGTCGACCCACCCGAGGTCGTCGTCGAGGTGCTGGCCGGACAACGCCGCGGCGAGGACCTCGGTGAGCCCCAGCGACACGTCCTCGCCGGCCAGCCGCCGGATCCGTTCCAGGTCGTCGGCGTCGACGCGGACCCACGACCCGCGCCACCGCACCAGGGGCCGGCCACCGGCGACGAGGTGCTCGATCTCGTCGAGATCCACCGCCTCGTCGCCGAGCGCGGCCTCGTAGCGCAGGTCGGCGAGGGAGTCCAGAGCGAGCGGACCGGCGCCCTCGACCCGCGGTCCCAGCGGCGTGCCCTGACCGATCCGCAGCCGCAGGCGCAGCCGACGTTCCTCGGCGCCCTGCACCGACCGGGGCAACTCGACGGTGATCCCGGCCGCGGCCAGCGCCGACGCACCGTCGTCGAGGAGTTCGGCGACCTCGTCGTCGGTGAGGTCGACGTGGGTGGGGTGCGCCGCGTCCAGGCACCGGTCCAGCGGCGCGAACAGCCGGGCGCCCGCGGCGAGCCCGTCGGCGAGGACGAGCTCGGCGTCGGTGACCGGCTCACCGGCCAGCATGAGCGGGCCCTCCTCCCAGATCTCGTCGGCACCGACGTACGCCTCCGGGTCCCGGACCGAGCGCAGCCGCAGGTGCAGCCGCCAGGCGTCGCGGGTGGCCGCCCCGGCCTCGTCACCGTCGGGCGCCGTCAGTCGCAGCCCGAGGCGTGCTTCGCCCCCCCGACGACCCCCGGCGAGCGGCGATGCCCAGTCGGCGAGGTCGGCGACGAGGTCGTCGGCCGGGACGCGCAGCCCGCTGACCACCGGGTCGGTCCCCCCCAGGGCGGTGGTCCAGGCCTCGCCGAAACCGTTCGCCGAGCCACGCCGCCGCCCCCCCGCCTGAGGCCGGCGCCCCTGCCGGGCGCAGGCGTCGGCGACGGCGTCGAGGAACGCCATCAGGAGGCGCTCGGGGGCCCACAACGCACCCGAGGAGGTCCGAAGCGCGTGCGCGGACGGCGGCATCGCCGCGGCGAGCCGGGCGGGCCGGGGGTCGGAGGGGGCGACGATCCTCCACCCCGCGACGCCCTCGTGGGGGGTGGCGGCCGGTCGGAGCGTGGGAAGGATCCGCCCGGACGCGACGAGTTCGAGGGCGAGCTTGGCCGCCGTGCTCCAGGCCAGCACGGCGTCGGAGGGGCGTCGCCAGGCCGGCCACTGCGCCGGCGGCGGGAGGGCGGCGAGGTGCCGCACGGCGGTGAGGACCGGGAGCGCCCTCGCCGGTGCGTCGCGTCGGAGCAACCCGTCGTCGCGGCGGGTCACGGTCGGGTGGTGCGCCGCTTCCCCGGTCGGGAGGCCGAGCTCCGTCAACGCGGCGGCCACCCCGTCCGGGTCGACGTCCTCGTCGAGGGACCACGCGGCGAACCACCCGGAGGCCGGGACGGGGCCGGAAGGGGTGAACGTCAGCTGCAGACGTGCGGTCACGACGCTCCTGGTGGCCGGGCGAGCCCAACAGCGTACGGCATCCGGTGAAGACCTCCGGCCGTGGACGGCGGGCCCGATCCCACCCCGGTGGTGGCGTACCGTTCACCGGGTGAACCTCCTCGACGTGATCCTGCTGCTCCTGATCGCCTCCGCGGCGATCGGGGGGTTCCGTGCGGGGTTCGTCGCCCGCGTGTTCACCTGGTTCGGGTTGCTCGTCGGTGCGTGGCTCGCGACCCGCACGGTGCCCTTCTCGCTCTCCCTCCTCGAGGAGGGAGAGGCCGGGGTGCGGTTCGTCCTCGCCGTCGTCGTCCTGGTGTTCACGGTCGGTGTCGTGGCCTCGATCACCTCGGCGATCGGTGCGGCGCTTCGCCGCGGGCTGCACCGCACGCCGTTGTCGATCGTCGACCGCGCCGCCGGCGGCGTCGCCGGGGTCGCGCTCATCGTCGGTCTCGCCTGGTTCCTGCTCCCGGCCGCCTCGGACGTACCCGGCACGGTGGCCCGCGAGGTGCGCGACTCCACCGTCCTCGGTGTCCTCGCCGACGTCACCCCCCGACCACCCGAGGCCGCCCAATCGCTGCGTGCCCTGGTCGACGCCAGCCGGTTCCCCGAGGTGATCGCCGACCTCTCCCCGTCCCCGGCCACCTCTCCTCCCCCGGAGGACCTCGCCGTCGACGCCGACGTCGTCGAACGGGTGACCGCCGCGACGGTGCGGGTCAGCGCCGCCGGGTGCGACCGCCGGTTCGACGGCTCCGGGTGGGCCGTCGACCACGACACGGTGATCACCAACGCCCACGTCGTCGCCGGCGCCGAGCGCGTGCGCGTCCGACGCCCCGACGGCGAAGAGCGCGACGGCGTCGTCACCGCGTTCGACCCCGACCTCGATCTCGCCGTGATCGAGGTCGAGGGCCTCGGACAGCGACCGCTCCCGCTGGCCGAGGCCGAACCCGGCTCGGAGGCGGTCACCGTGGGCTACCCCGGCGGCCAGACGCAGCCGAGGGCCGCGCCGGCTCGCATCGAGGACCGGCGCACCGCCCTGGGCCGCGACATCTACGGCGACGCCGAGACCGAACGACAGGTGCTCTTCCTCGCCGCCCGGCTCGCGCAGGGCGATTCGGGCTCCCCCGTCGTGAACGCCACCGGAGGGGTCGTCGGGGTGGTGTTCGCGATCTCCCCGGACCAGGAGACGACCGCCTACGCCGTCGACCACGGCGAGGTCGAGGCGATCCTGACCGCCGACCGGGTCACCGGCGACACCGGCCGCTGCATCCACTGATGGGCCAGGCTCCCATCACGACCGGGCCCCGGTCGGGGTGACGCCGGCGGGCAGCGGCGGTTCACCCGACGCGGCGCACCAGGACCTCGAACATCGCCGCGTGGACCCCGATCGCGGCGAGGACCAGCAGATGGAAGATCTCGTGGTAGCCGAACCACCGCGGGGACGGGTCGGGGCGTCGCAACCCGACGACGACGGCGCCGAGGGTGTAGAGCACCCCACCGGCGATGAGGAGCCCGGTGACCAGCACCCCGGAGTGCGACCACAGCCAGGGCAGCACCACCACCGGGGTCCACCCGATGGTGAGGTAGATCGCGCTGTTCACGCCCCGCGGGGCGGCGAACGGCAGCCACTCGACGATGATCCCGGCAAGTGACCCGATCACCGCGACGGTGAACAGCAGGCGGGCCGGCCAACCGACGAGTCCGAGGAGCGCCAGGGCGGCGCCGGTGGAGCCGATCGCCACGTGGATCCCGCTGTGGTCGAGGCGGAACAGGCGCTCGTAGGCGGTCGGACTCCACCGCCGCAGGTGCAGCACCGCGCTGATGGTGAGCATCACGGCCATCCCGGTGCCGAACACCGCGATCGCCACCCTGGGGATCCCCGTCGGGGTCGACGCCACCCAGGTGATGACCAGCAGGGGTGCCGACAGCGCCGCGACGAGGTGGGAGCGGCCCCGCAACCGCGGGCGGGGCATGCGCAGTGCCCGCTCGGTGTTCGCCGAGCGCTTGAGGATCGGCCGGTCGTCGCTCACGGCGCAACCGTAGCGACGTGACCGTGACGGCCGGTGACGCGAGCCCGACGGCCACCGCAGCCACGATCCACAGGCCGTGCGCTGAGCGCTCGCACGAACGGGACGGCTTTCGGGTGTCGGGGTCGGGGTCGATAGCGAGGAAGTGAACGCCGACCCGCGTGCCTCGCCGACGACCGCTGCCCGACGGCGCGGTCCGGGTCCTCTGGTGCCGGCGACCGCGACCGTGACGCTCCCGGTGGTGCAGCTCGCCGCCGGCGGGGCACCGATCGCGGCGTCGATCACCGCGATCGTCCTCGCAGCGATCACCGTCCTCACCGTCGTCGGACGGGCCGGGGACGCCACGGCCACCCCGCACGGCGGCGGGGGTGTGCCGCTCCTGCACGACCCGGTCACGGGGCTGGCCGGCCGCACGTTGTTCTGCGAGCACCTGGGGGCCGCGCGACGGCGAGCGTTGCGGAATGGTGGTCGCTTCGGGGTCCTGCTGCTGGACATCGACGCGTTCCGCGACGTCACCAGCACCTATGGCCATTCGCACGGTGACGCGGTGCTCACCGTGTTCGGTTCCCGCTTGGCCGCGACCCTCCGGGACACCGACACGATCGCTCGCCTCGGCGGCGACGAGTTCGCGGTGGTGATCGAGGACGTCGATGACGAGGAAGCCGTCGAGACCGCCGCACGACGCCTGTTGACCGCGATCGAGGCCACGTTCCGGGTCTGCGGCGACGACGTCCACCTCCGCGCGAGCATCGGGGCCGTCCTCGACGACGGCGGTCGCAGCGTCGACGACCTCCTCCGCGACGCCGAGGTCGCGATGTACGCGGCGAAGCAGGCCGGGGGGCACCGGTGGTCGCTGCACCGCACCGGGATGACCGATGACGCCCAGTTCCGGCACTGGCTCGCCGCCGAGCTCGCGACCGCCGTGACCGAGCGGCGGATCGACGTCGCGTTCCAACCGGTCCTGGACCTCGCCGAGGGCCGGGTCGTCGGCCTCGAGGCCCTGGCCCGGTGGCGACACCCGGTCCATGGTGAGATCCCGCCGGACCGCTTCATCCCGATCGCCGAGTCCCACGGCCTCATCCACGACCTCGGCGAGCACGTCCTCGACCGCGCACTGGCAGCCGTCGCCCGGCTCCGCGACGAGGACCCCGATCTGGTGCTGCGGGTCGGGGTGAACATCTCGGCCCAGCAGCTGCTGGACCCCGACATCGTCTCCCGCGTCGACCGGGTGCTGCGCCGGCACGACGTCGGAGCGCAGTGGCTCATCCTCGAGCTCACCGAGTCGGTGATGCTCGCCGACACCGAGGAGGCGATCTCGGCGATGCGAGCCCTGCGGTCGCACGGGGTGCGGTTCGCGATCGACGACTTCGGGACCGGTTACAGCTCGCTGTCGTACCTGCGCCGGCTCCCGGTCGACATCGTCAAGATCGACCGCGAGTTCGTGCAGGCCATGACGTCGAGCACCGCCGAACACGACCTCGTGGCCGCGATCGTGCGCCTCGGCGAGGCCCTGCACCTCGACGTCGTCGCCGAAGGCATCGAGGACCGCGCCCACCACCGGGCGCTCACCCGACTCGACTGCCGGTTCGGTCAGGGGTTCCTGTTCTCCCGGCCGCTGGCGTACGACGACCTCGCCGCGTACCTGCACGCGCCGACCACGATCGTGGTGCACACCGTCGACCACTGACGCCAGCCCGGCCAGACGCGGCCTCACCGCCTGGTCGGCCTCGCATCCGGTGACCGGATCGGCGATGCTCGGCGTGGCGACCCACCACGACGGCGCCGGTCAGGAGCACCGTGATCCAGACACCCGACCCCGGCCCCGGTGAGCGTGACCGCGGTGACGGCCGTCGCGGTGGTTCGGACGGCGGCCCGTCGGTGCTCGAGCGCCTCTACGTCGCACTGATCGACGACGACGAGGACCACGGCCGGGGCGAGCTCCCCGACGAGGTCGTCGACGAGGTCCCCGGCAACGCCGCGAAACAGGTCACGGCGCTGACGTTGCAGAAGGCCGGCGACCTCGTCGTCGACGCGAAGACGGTGCTGGCGTGGTTGATCTCGGCCGTCGGCGCCCCCGCCGGGCTCACCGGGCTGCTGGTGCCGATCCGCGAGGCCGGCTCCATGCTCCCGCAGGTGCTGCTGGTGCCGTTCGTGCGACGCCTCGCCGTGCGCAAGTGGGTGTGGGTCGCCGGTGCCGCGTTGCAGGCCGGGTGCGTGGTGGCGATGGCCGTGATCGCCGCGACCCTGACGGGCGTCGCCGCCGGTGCCGGGATCCTGGCCGCCCTGGCCGTGTTCGCCCTCGCCCGGTCGCTGTCGTCGATCGCTTCCAAGGACGTGCTGGGACGCACGGTCCCGAAGGGATCGCGGGGCCAGGTCAACGGTTACGCCACCGTCGGGGCCGGTGTCGCCGCGATCACCGTCGGGGTCGGGATCCAGGTCCTCGGTGGCGACGAGGTCGGGGCCGCCACGATCGCGTGGCTGTTGGCCGGGGCCGGGGTGGCCTGGGTCCTGGCCGGCGGGGTGTTCGCCACCATCCGCGAGACCCCCGGCGAGCACGACCGCACCGCCTCCGGCGAGGCGGTCACCGGCGCCGTCGCGCTGCTGCGCACCGACGCGCCGTTCCGCCGCTTCGTCGTGGCGCGGACGCTGCTGCTCACCTCGGCGCTGACGCCGCCGTTCGTCGTGTCGCTGTCCTCGGAACACGCCGGGGCCGGGTTGGCCGGGCTCGGGGCGTTCGTGATCTCCAGCGGGGTGGCGTCCCTGGTCGGCGGGCGGATGTGGGGCCGGTTCGCCGACCGCTCGGCGCGGCGGACGATGATCGCCGCCGCGGCGTCGTCGTCGGCGATCGTCCTGGGCTTCCTGGCCGTCCTCCGCCTGGAGGGGGCGGCCGAGGTCGCCTGGCTGTACCCGGCGACGTACCTGCTGCTGGCACTGGCCCACACCGGGGCCCGGATCGGACGGAAGACCTACGTCGTCGACCTCGCCGCGGGGAACCGCCGCACCGACTACGTCGCCGTCTCCAACACCGCGATGGGGGTGCTGCTGCTGGCGACCGGGGTGATCACCTCGGCGGTGGCGGCGCTCGGGGTCGAAGCCGCGATCCTGCTGCTGGCCGTGCTCGGCCTGGCCGGCGTCGCCGTGAGCCGGTCGCTGCCGGAGGTCTCGCAGACGCGTTGAGCCGCCCGGCGCAGCCCGGCCGGTGTGCGCCGGCACCGGCCACGCACGGGGCCGATGGGTCCGGCCGGTAGCCTCGGCCGGTCCCCCACGACCACGGATCGCCTGTGAACTCCCGCCCGGAACTGCGCAACGTCGCGATCGTCGCGCACGTCGACCACGGCAAGACCACCCTCGTCGACGGCATGCTGTGGCAGTCGGGGGCGTTCCGGGAGAACCAGGACGTCGCCGAGCGGGTGATGGACTCCAACGACCTGGAGAAGGAACGCGGGATCACGATCCTGGCGAAGAACACGGCGGTGACGGTCCCCGACTCCGACGGCACCGACGTCACGATCAACGTCGTCGACACTCCGGGGCACGCCGACTTCGGCGGCGAGGTCGAACGGGCCCTGGCGATGGTCGACGGGGCCCTCCTCCTCGTCGACGCCTCCGAGGGTCCGCTCCCCCAGACCCGGTTCGTGCTGCGCAAGGCGCTCGAGCGCGGGCTGCCGGTCCTGGTGGTGGTGAACAAGATCGACCGCCCCGACGCCCGGATCGACGAGGTCGTCGACGAGACGTTCTCGCTGCTCATCGACCTCGGCGCCGACGACGCCCAGATCGACCTCCCGGTGCTCTACACCGTGGCCCGTGACGGCCAGGCCTCGCTGGACCCCCAGGTGCCGGGGACCGACCTGCAACCGCTGTTCGACGCGATCCTGCGGCACATCCCCGCACCCCGCCACGACCCCGACCACCCGTTCCAGGCCCTGGTGACGAACCTGGACGCCTCGGCGTACCTCGGGCGGCTGGCGATGTGCCGCGTCCAGCACGGCGAGGTCCGGCGCGGCGACACGGTCGCCTGGTGCCGTGCCGACGGCAGCATCGAGGACGTCAAGCTCACCGAGATGTTCCTCACCCGGGCGTTGGAACGGCGGCCGGCGGAGTACGCCGGCCCCGGGGACCTCATCGCGATCGCCGGGATCGACGAGGTCACCATCGGCGAGACCCTCGCCGACCGTGACGATCCCCGCCCCCTGCCGCTGCTCACCGTCGACGAACCGGCCCTGGGGATGACGTTGGGGGCGAACACCTCGCCGCTGGCGGGTCGGGACGGCGACAAGCTCACCGCACGACAGATCGAGAACCGGCTGCGTCAGGAGCTGGTCGGGAACGTCTCCCTGCGGGTGCTGCCCACCGAACGCCCCGACACCTGGGAGGTGCAGGGCCGCGGTGAGCTGCAGCTCGCCGTCCTCGTCGAGACGATGCGACGCGAGGGGTTCGAGCTCACCGTCGGCAAGCCCCGGGTCGTCACCCGCGAGGTCGACGGCGCGGTGCACGAACCGTTCGAGCGGCTCTCGGTCGACATCCCCGAGGACTACGTCGGCGTCGTCACCCAGCTACTGGGCCTGCGCAAGGGCCGGCTGGAACAGATGGTGAACCACGGCACCGGGTGGGTGCGGATGGACTACCGCACCCCGTCACGCTCGCTGATCGGGTTCCGTACCGAGTTCCTCACCGAGACACGCGGCACCGGGATCCTCCACCACGTCTTCGACGGCTACGAGCCGTGGCAGGGCGAGCTGCGGATGCGGGCGAACGGCTCGCTGGTCGCCGACCGTTCCGGTCAGGCCACCCAGTTCGCGCTGATGAACCTGCAGGAGCGCGGCACGTTGTTCATCTCCCCTGCCGCCGAGGTCTACGAAGGGATGATCGTCGGCGAGAACGCCCGCTCCGAGGACATGGACGTCAACCCGGCGAAGGAGAAGAAGCTCTCCAACGTCCGTTCGTCGACCTCCGACGAGCTGGTGCGCCTCGCCCCGCCGCGGGCGCTGTCGTTGGACCAGGCCCTGGAGTTCATCCGGGAGGACGAGGCGGCCGAGGTCACCCCGGGCAGCGTCCGGCTCCGCAAGGTCGAGCTCTCCGCGGCGCTGCGGGGACGGGCCGCCAAACGCGCCAAGCAGGGCGCGACCCCGGCCTGAAGCCGGTACCTCGGCGTCCGGCCCGACCGGTGCGTGGCGTCGGCGGCGTGCCGCGAGCCCCCCGGGCGGCGGCTCACACCACCGACAACGTCTCCTTCTCGGTGACCTGACTGCCGTGCCGGCGGTGCCAGCGCTCCCACAGCACCAGCATCGAGGGCAGCACCAACACGGCCCCGGCCAGCGAGAGCACGATCGCGTACGCGGTGACCTGGCCCATCTGCTGGAACGGCGTGAGGGTGGAGGTGACCAGCACCCCGAACCCGGCGGCGGTCGTGAACGCCGACCCCGCCAGCGCCCCACCGGTGTTCCGCGTGGTCGCCCGGATCGCGTCGGCGATGTCGTCGTAGGCGCCGCGGTCCTCCTCGAACCGTCTGGCCATGTGGATGGTGTAGGGCACCCCGATCCCGACGGCGAGCCCGGTCAGCGTCGCGGTGACCGGGCCGAACGGGATCCCGGAGAGGTACATCAGCCCGAACGTCCACAGCACCACCAACGCCACCGGGAGCATGGTGATCACCCCGAGGAACGGGCGGCGGTTCTCCACCCAGAAGGTGAGCATCAGCACCAGCATCGCCGTGACGAGGGTGATCACCAGCGAGATCACCTGCGAGGCGGAGAGCTCCTCGACGATCGCCCCGGAGATGATGTTCTGCGAGGTCACCGCCGTCGCCGCCCCGACCTCACGCACCGGTTCGAGGTCGGCGACGAGTCCGTCGCGCAGCTCCATCGCGGCGCCCTCGCCGGCCTGGGTGGAGACCTCCAGCAGGGCGGCGGCCGGCTGGCCGTCCTCGAAGGCCAGCACGGCCTCGAGCGCATCGGCGTCGGTGTCCCGCACGGCCTCGTACACGGTCGCCACGTCGGCGTCGTCGGCGAACTCCCCCGTCTCGGGGTCGTAGCCGTTGGCGACGGCGACCTCGGCGAGCTCCGGCTGACGGGGGGCGCCGTCGGGGCCGGGGGCCAGGGCCTCGCGCAGCACCGACACCGGTGAGGCGACCTGGGCGGCGGTGCCCATCGGGGTGTCGACGGTGAGGACGTCGTCGGTGTCGGCCATCGCCTCGGTGGCCGACGCCAACGCGTTGAACACCTCCGGCGAGGCGAGATCGGCGTCCTCGACCAGGACGTGGGTGGTCTCACCGAACCCGCCCGCGAACTCGTCCTGGATCGTGTCCAGGGTCTGGACGACCGGCGAGTCCTCGGGGAGGAAATCGGTGAACGAGAACTCGGTGGAGAGGTTGGTGAACCCCACGAACCCCAGGCCCCCGAGGAGGAAGCACACCACGATCGTCGGGATGGGCAGCCGCACCGCCAGCACCGAGGTCCGCGAGACCAGCTCGGGCAGCAGCCGCTCGCGGGTCGCCCCCATCCCGTCGACGGGGAGGCGGCCACCGGCCTCGGCCCGGCGGTCGAGGACGCTGCGCAACGCCGGGACGAACGTGAGCATCAGCACGAACGCGACCACGATCCCGATCGCGGCGAGGATCCCGAAGTCCCGCAACGCCGGGATCGGGTTCACGATGTTGGTCAGGAACCCGACCGCGGTGGTGACCGTCGCCAGCACGAGCGCGACCCCGACGGTGCCGATCGCGGTGCGCATCGCCGGGCGGACCGCCTGGCCGTCCCCGACCTCGTCGCGGTACCGGGAGTTGAGGTGGATGCCGTAGTCCACACCGAGGCCGACCAGCAGGATCGGGACGATCTGGGCGACCTCGGTGAACCCGTCGAGGACCCCGACGCGTTGCAGCAACGCCCCGATCCCGTTCATCCACAGCACCGCGAGGACGATCGTGAGCATCGTCACCGACGTGTCCGCCACGGTCCGGCGGATCGCCGCCCCGCGGGTGGTGGCCCCACGGGGCTTCATCCAGTACACGAACAGCAGGACGCCGAGGATGATGGCGAAGGCCAGGGTGAACAGCTCGGTGACCTCGCCGAGGAACTCGTCCTCGTCACCGAAGAGGAGGCCGAAGCTGAACGCGTCGAGCTCGAGGGGGCCGTCGAGGTCGGCCAGCGCGTCGGCGACCGCGGTCTCCCGGTCGATCTGCACGTCGATGTCGGTGCTGGAGTCGACGAACACCAGCAGCATCCCGACGTGCGGGGTGTCGCCGGAGCCGTCGGGGGTGAGCTGCGCGGTGAACGCCAGGTCGTCGTCGGCGTCCACCAGCGCGCGTTCGTAGAGCTCCTTGACGGCGTCGTCGTCGAGTCCGGCCGGGTCGATCCCCTCCTGCCCGGCGGCGGTGAACACCGGGGTGAGGTAGCTGACGATCCCGGGTTCCTCTTCATCGTCGACCGCGACGTACCGGCCGGCGTCGCTGTCGGCGATCGCCTCACCCGCCTGACGCACCGCCTCGACGGCCTCGGCGGTGAGGACGTCGCCGGTCTCGCTGCGCACCAGGACCTGCACCACCGACTGCGTCGCCGAGTCCCCGAAGTACTCGTCGATGCGGTCGGAGGCGGCGATCTCCTCCGAGTCGGGGGCGAACCCCTCCTGGCCGGTGGCGGTCTCGACCGTCGTCGCCAACGCCCCGAGCACACCGGTGACCACGAGGGTGACCAGCAGCACCGCCCACGGAGCCCGGCCCACGACGCCCGCGAGCAACCGGATGATCGTCTTCACTGCGTCTCCGAACCGTGGTGTCGATGGATCGGCCGGTGCGACGGTGACCGGTCGCTGCACCCGCCCGCGGCACCGAACCGCGCAGCCGGGAGCACACGGCGCACGAGCGTATCCGGGGCGGATTGTGGCGCGGGAACGGGGCCCGGCACCGGGTCCGGGTCGCCACCACCCGCCGTGATCGGGGACACTGGCGCCCATGGACACCACGCTCACCCTGGCGTTCGACCGCTCGGCCGAACGCATCGACCAGCTCCCAGCCTCCCGCGCCGAGGTCGCGATCGTGGGGCGCTCCAACGTGGGCAAGTCCTCGCTGCTCAACGCCGTTGCGGGGGTGGCGGGGCTGGCACGGACCTCCAAGACCCCGGGGCGGACCCGGTTGTTGAACTGCTTCGTCACCGACCGTGGCGCGACCGTCCTCGACCTGCCCGGGTACGGCTACGCGAAGGTCTCGGCGTCCGAGCGCGCCCAGTGGCGTGTGCGCCTCGGCACCTACCTGCGGGAACGTGAGGCGTTGGTGATGACGATCGTCCTCGTCGACGGTGAGGTGGGCCCGACCGCCCTCGACGTGCAGCTGCTCGAGTGGATGCGCGAGTTCTCGGTGCCGTTCACCGTCGTCGCCACCAAGCACGACAAGGTGCGCTCGTCGAAACGGGTCCGCCGTCGCCGCGAGCTGGCGGCCGGCGTCGGACTCGACGAGTCCGAGGTGCTGTGGGTGAGCGCGGTGACCGGGGTGAACATCGACCGGCTCCGTGCCCGCATCGACGGATGGCTGCACGACCCGTCGTTGTAGGGTCACCGCCGCCACGACCCGACGCCGACCCGATCACGAAGGACGCCCGCGTGCCGCTGAGGATGTCCACCCTGTTCGTCCGCACCCTGCGTGAGGAACCCGCCGACGCGGAGCTCCCCGGCCACACCGCGCTGCTGCGCGCCGGCTACATCCGTCGCGCCGGGACCGGGCTGCACACGTGGCTGCCGCTGGGGCACCGGGTGTACCGGCGGGTCGAACAGGTGGTGCGTGAGGAGATGGACGCGATCGGGGCCCAGGAGGTCCACTTCCCCGCCCTGCTCCCCAAGGAGCCCTACCAGGCCACCGGGCGGTGGGAGGAGTACGGCGACAACCTCTTCCGCCTCCGCGACCGGCGTGACAACGACTACCTGCTGGCCCCCACCCACGAGGAGGTGTTCACCCTCCTGGTCAAGGACCTGTACGCCTCGTACAAGGACCTGCCGGTCAGCCTCTACCAGATCCAGACGAAGTACCGCGACGAGGCACGCCCCCGGGCCGGGCTGCTGCGCGGACGCGAGTTCGTGATGAAGGACTCGTACTCCTTCGACGTCGACGACGCCGGGTTGGAAGCGTCCTACGACGCCCACCGCGGGGCGTACGTGCGGATCTTCGAGCGCCTCGGCATCCCGTTCGTGATCGTCGAGGCGATGAGCGGTGCGATGGGCGGCTCGCGCAGCGAGGAGTTCCTCGCCCCCACCCCGGTGGGCGAGGACACCTTCGTGCGCAGCCCCGGTGGGTACGCCGCGAACGTCGAGGCGGTGACGACCCCGGTGCCGCCAGCGCTGCCGTTCGACGATGCCCCCGCCGCCCACGTCGAGGACACCCCCGCCACCCCCACCATCGAGACCCTGGTGGCGTTCGCGAACGAGCACCACCCGCGCCCCGACCGACCCTGGCGGCCGGCCGACACCCTCAAGAACGTGGTGGTGATGCTCACCCACCCCGACGGCAGCCGTGAGCCGCTGGTCGTGGGGGTCCCCGGTGACCGCGACGTCGACGCCAAGCGGCTGGCCGCCCAGCTCGAGCCGGCCGAGGTCGCCGTGTTCGACGACGACGACTTCGCCGCCCACCCGCACCTGGTCAAGGGCTACCTCGGCCCACAGATCCTCGGGGCCGCCTCGGAGACCTCGATCCGGTACCTCGTCGACCCCCGCGTCGTCACCGGGACCCGCTGGCTCACCGGCGCCAACGCCGAGGGTCACCACGTCTTCGACCTCGTCTGCGGCCGCGACTTCACCCCCGACGGGGTGATCGAGGCCGCCGAGGTCCGCGACGGCGACCCCGCCCCGGACGGCTCCGGTCCCCTCGAGCTCGCCCGCGGCATCGAGATCGGCCACATCTTCCAGCTCGGGCGGAAGTACGCCGAGGCGCTGGACCTGAAGGTCCTCGACGAGCACGGCAAGTTGGTCACGGTGACGATGGGCTCGTACGGGATCGGGGTCTCCCGGATCGTCGCGGCGATCGCCGAGGCATGCGTCGACGACCTCGGGCTGTGCTGGCCGGCCCCGATCGCCCCCGCCCGGGTCCACCTCGTCGCCGCCGGGAAGGGCGAGGAGATCAACGACACCGCCGAACGGCTCGCCGCCGAGCTCGAGGCGGCGGGGATCGAGGTCCTCCTCGACGACCGTCCCCGGGTCAGCCCGGGGGTGAAGTTCAAGGATGCGGAGCTGCTGGGGATGCCGAAGATCCTCGTCGTCGGTAAGCGCCTCGCCGACGGGGTCGTCGAGGTGCGCGATCGCGCCAGCGGTGAGCGTGAGGACGTCGCGGTCGACGCCGTGGTCGGCCACCTCGTCGCCGACGCGTCCCCGGCACCTCGGTGAGCACCGCACGGTGCACCGCGGGGCCCCGTGCGACGACCTCCCCGTGGGGACCGCCGGGGAGTACGTTCTCCACGGCGGCCAGGAACCACCGGTGCGATCCGGTTGACGAGAGGACCGTGACATGTCCGCACTCCTGCTCCTCATCCTCATCCTGGTGATCGCGGCCGCCGGGGGCTTCCTGGGCACGCTCCTGGAGGTCGCCGGGTGGCTGTTGGTGATCATGGTCCTGATCGGTGCCGCGATCGGCTTCGCGGCGTGGCGGTGGATCGAGTCGCTACGGTCACGGTCATGACGGACACCCCACGCCACGACGACACCAGCGACGACCCCACCGGCGACGCCGGCGCCGGTGGTGGCCCCGCCGGCGACCACACCCGGCTGGCGACGTACCTGCGAGACCACGACGCGTTGGTGACCTCGGCGTCGGCGCTGGCCGAGCGTGCCGTGCGCCAGAACATCGGTACGCCGTACGAGGCGCCGCTGCGCACCATCCTGGAGGACATCGGTCACGATCACGTCGCGTTGCGGTCGGTGATGGCCGTCTCCGGGGTCGAGCCCTCGCCGGTGCGCACCACCGCCTCACGCCTCGGCGAGCTCGTCGGACGGCTGAAGTTCAACGGCTCGTTCCGCGGGTACTCGCCGTCGTCGCGGGTACTGGAGATCGAAGGGCTGGCGATGCTGACCCAGGGTCGGCTCGGTCTGTGGCAGTCCATCGCCTCGGTGTACGGGCCCACCGCGCTGCCCGACGACGTCGACGTCGATGGGTTGCAGGCCCGTGGTACCGATCAGCTCGAACGGCTCCGGGCGTTGCACGTCGAGGCGGCCGGTGAGGCCTTCGCCGACGCCTCCCCAGCGGTGGGGTGAGGCGCCGGGGCTCGTCGCACCGAGTCAGGCCACCTCACCGGGGCGGACCGGGCCCACGACGACCTCGGGCCGGTCGCACACCCACCATGCCCCGGTGCGGCGTCGTTGCGAACGAGTCGTGAACCGGTAGCGCCACCGCACCACCCGCACCGCCGCCGGTCGCCGGTCACCGAACGGCGCCGAGCGCAGCAACCCGAGGACCTGCGGGTCGGCGTCGAGGAGCGCGGCCAGCAGCCGCCGCAGCCAGAACAACTCACCGGGCTTCGGGTGCAACGACGCGAACCACAGCAGCCAGTCGAGGCGACGGTGGTACGGCGCGATCTGCGGTGGGCGCCGGAACGGGTCCTGCGGCTGGGCGCGTGGGACGTAGGCGCGCCAGTCACCGCCGCGGCCCGCCACGGTGGTCGTGGCGGGGGCCGCGTCCGGGTCGAGGGCCTCGATCACGACCTGATGCCGGGTGCGGGTCACCGCTCCGAACGCGCCGTAGGAGTTCACCAGCCTCAGCGGGTCGTGGCTGGCGTTCATCCGCTGATCGCGGGAGAGCAGGTTCTCCAGCGGCGGCAGGCTCCGCCACGCGATCACCACGGCGAACACCGCCACGGCGGCGACGTACCACGCCGGCGATCGTCCGCCCGCCGAGACCTCGACCCCGATGAGGGCGTACCCGTCGTCGGGGATCGCCGCGCCCGCGATCACGATGGTGAGCAGGTTCAGCCAGGCGAAGTTCCCGCTGGCCAGCAACCACACCTGGGTGACCACGATCAGCAGCGCCGCACCCCCGGCGACCGGCTGGGGGAACAGGAGGCCGAACGGCACCACGAGCTGCACCACGTGGTTCGCCGCCACCTCGGCACGGTGCTGCCACTCCGGCAGGTGGTGGAAACGCCACGACCACGGGCCCGGCAGCGGCTGCGTCTCGTGGTGGTAGCGGGTGCAGCTCAACGCCCGCCAGCAGGGGTCGCCGCGCCACTTGATCAACCCGGCGCCGAGCTCGACCCGGATCAGCAGCCACCGCAGCGCGAGCAGGGTCACCCAGGGCACGCCGAGCTCCCCTCCCCCGAGGAACACCGCGAGCAGCCCCACCTCGAGGAGCAACGTCTCCCACCCGAACGCGGTGAAGACCTGGCCGATGTTCACCAACGACAGGTAGAGCACCCACAGCAGGGCGAACGCCAGCATCGTCAGCCACCCGGGGCCGAGGTGCACCACCCCGGCCACCAGCAGGGCGGAGGTCAACCCACCGACGACGGCGCAGGCCGTGATGGCGCGGTCGTCGGGTGCCAGGCGAAGCAGACTCGGCGCGGTGCGCCAGGAGGTGCGGGCGACGTGGGCGTCGACCGGCAGCAGCCCGCGCACCCCGACCAGCGGCCGCCACTCGTCGAGGACGTTGATGAACGCCAGCAGGTACACGAGCGCGACCCCGCGCTGCACGACCTCGCGGGCGACGTCGTATCCGTCGGCGAAGAACCACTCCATGGCGAGAGGGTGACCGATCCCCCGCCGCCGTGCCGCGACGGACGGGGCCCGGGCGACCAGAGGCGCCGATGCGGTGTCACACCGCCACGACGACGACCCATGGACAGCGACGCAGCGGGAGGGGATGATGCCAGCGTGTTCAGGCGGAGTTGGAAAGGCTTGCTGCCATGGCGAAGTTCCTGTTCAAGGTGAACTACACCCAGCGAGGGCTGCAGGGCGTGATGAACGAAGGGGGAAACGCCCGGAAGGCGGCCGCAGAGGACACCATCAGGAGCGTCGGCGGCACGGTCGAGAGCTTCTACTTCGCGTTCGGCGACACCGACGCGTTCATCATCACCGACATGCCGGATGCCGCCGCTGCCGCGTCGGTCGCACTCAACGTGAGCGCAACCGGGTCCGTGACCGTCGAGACGGTGGCGCTCCTCGACCCCGACGAGATCGACGCCGCCACCGGCGCCGACGTCAGCTACCGGCCACCGGGCGCGTGACGCGCGAAGTACGGCATCGCGGGCGGGGAGGTGGCGACTCCGAGTCACCGACCCGACCCTCGAGTACCCTGACCTGTCCCTCACCGCCCTTCCGTTCCGGGTAGGCGGAACGGCAGCTGGACCCTGTCAGACGGCAACAGGACATCGAATGGAGCCTGTCCGCGCCGCACGGGACACGAGCCCCTCGCCTACCCTGGTCCGGTTCCACGGCGACCTGCCGGTGGTTGCCGGCGGCCGCTGCCAGTGGCTGGAGGACGCCGGTCCGCGTTCGGTGAAGGACGCCGTCGAGGCGGCCGGGGCCCCACACACCGAGGTCGGCAACGTCCTCGTCGACGGCGCCGAAGCGGGGTTCACCACCCGGCTGGCCGGCGGCGAGGTCGTCGACGTCCACCCGCCATCTCCCGGCGAGGCGTCACCACTGTGGCCGGCTCCGCCGCGACCGCCGCGGTTCGTGGCCGACGTGCACCTGGGGACGCTGGCCCGGCGGCTGCGGCTGCTCGGCTTCGACGCCTGGTACCGCAACGACGCCGTCGACACCGAGCTGGCCGCGATCGCCGCACGTGACGCCCGGATCCTGGTCTCCCGTGACCGCGGCCTGCTCAAGCGCCGCTCGGTGGTGCACGGGTACTGCCCCCGGTCCGACGAGCCCGAGGAACAGGCCCTGGAGCTCGCCCGGCGCTACGGACTGGCGGTGCAGGCGACCCCGATGACCCGGTGCGTGCGCTGCAACGGTGTCCTCGAGGCCGCCTCGCGCCACCAGGTCGCTGACGCGGTCCCGGCCCGCAGTTTCGAGGCGTTCGACACCTTCGCCCGGTGCACCGCGTGCGGCCACGTGGTGTGGCCGGGTTCCCACCTCGAGGCTCTCGCGGGGTTCCTGCGGCGGTTCGCCGCCACTGGTCGCTCCACGGCCGGGCTGACCGCAACCATTGGACCTGACTGAATACTCAGTTAGTGTCCGCCGCGACCACTCGGGTTCGTCCTGGCCAGGCGACGCGATGTGGGGGCGAGCTCGCCCACCTCAACCACGTCCCGGCGATCCTGGTCGTGCTCGGGCTGGCGGCGCTGCTGTTCGGTGCAGCGCCCCGGGCCGTCCCGGCGACGTGGGTCCCGGTCGGGTACGGCTTCTTCGTCGGGACCTTCGGGCCGATGCTTCAGCTCCCCGATGCGGTGTACGACGTCTCGCCGTTCACCCACCCGGCCGAGATGCCCGTCGAGACGTTCGCCGCCGGCCCCGGCGGTGGTCGGCTCGTCACCGGCGGTGGGGTGAACGCGCCCACCGGCGGCAGCGGCCCGGTGTAGGGCTCGATCTCGACCAGGGTGGTGTTGGAGCTCGGCCCCTGGGCCAGCGACGAGGTGCCGATGTCGAGGGTGAGGACGTTGGGGTTGCCGTGCACCTCCAGCGGCTGTTCCTCGGCGGGGTCCTGCGGGTCGTACCAGGCGCCGGTCGCCAGCTGCACCACACCGGGGCGGAGCTCGTCGCTGACGCGGGCACCGGCCAGGCACGCACCGCGGTCGTTGAACACGCGCACCACCGCCCCGTCGACGACCCCGCGGTCACGTGCGTCGTCGGGGTGCAGCACCACCGGCTCACGGCCCGAGACCTTGCCGAGCTGACTGGTCTCCCCGTGGTCGTACTGGCTGTGCAGGCGGGTCGCCGGCTGGTTGGAGCACAGGTGCAGCCCGTAGCGACGCGCCTGCGACGAGCCGAGCCACTCGGCCGGTTCCAGCCAGCTCGGGTGCGCCGGGCAGTCGTCGTAGCCGAAGCCGGCGATCGTCGGTGAGGAGATCTCGATCCGCCCCGACGGTGTCGGCAGCGGGTTGGCGACCGGATCGACGCGGAGCCGTTCGTACATGCTGGGGCCACGCGCCACCCGCGGCAGCTCGACCGGCTCCCCGGCCTCCCAGAACTCCTCGAACCCGGCCAGCGCGACCCCGCTCTCGGCCAGGCGCGTCCGCGTCTGGTCGTAGAGCCGGCCGACCCAGGCCATCTCGTCGCGCCCCTCGGTGAACGTCTCGCCGACTCCGAGGCGGGCGGCGAGGTCGGTGAACACCTGGTAATCGGTTCGCACCCCGGCCGGGGGGTCGACGGCTCGGCGCATCGGGGTGAGGGTGTGCTCACCGCGTCCGGCGGCGATGTCGTTTCGCTCCAGCGACGTCGCCGCGGGGAAGACGACGTCGGCGTGGCGCGCGATGGGGCTCCACCACGGCTCGTGCACCACGACGGTGTCCGGCCGCTGCCAGGCCGCCCGCAGGCGGTTGAGGTCCTGATGGTGGTGGAACGGGTTGCCACCGGCCCAGTGGACGAACCGGATCTCCGGGTAGGTGTGCTCGCCGCCGTCGTAGACGAACCGCTCCCCCGGGCGCAGCAGCAGGTCGGCGATCCGCGCCACCGGGATGAACGCCTCGACCGGGTTGTGACCCTGTGGCAGGGAGGCGACCGACCACGGCGAGGCCGGGTTCCCCAACCACTCGAACGCCCCGAGTGAGACCCCGAACCCCCCGCCGGGCCGTCCCAGGCTCCCCGACATCGCCGACAGGGTCAGCGCCATCCAGTGGACCTGCTCGCCGTGGTGGGCCCGCTGCAGGGCGTAGGCGGCGGTCACCACCGTCCGACTGCGGGCGATGTCGTGGGCCAGGCCGGTGATCGCGGCCGCATCGACGTCGCAGATCGCCGCGGCCCACCGCGCGTCCTTGGGCTGACCGTCGGCCTCCCCACGCAGGTAGCGGGCGAAGCGCTCCCAGCCGACGCAGCAGCGCTCGAGGAAGTCGTGGTCGGCCAGGCCCTCGGCGTCGAGCGTGTGGGCGATGCCCAGCATCATCGCCACGTCGGTGTTGGGACGGCAGGGCACCCACGTCGCCTCGAGCGCCGCCGGGACGTCACCGCGGATCGGGCCGATGTTGACGAAGCGCACCCCCGCCTGACGGCAGCGTTGCTGCAGACCGACGCTGCGGTGCCGGGCGAGCCCGCCGGGGTTGACCTGGACGTTCTTCGCCGGCAGGCCACCGAACGCCACCACCAGCTCGCCGTGCTCGGCGATCTCCTCCCAGGTGGGTGCCTGCTGCTGCGCCAGCACCATCCCCCCGACGACGTGGTCGAGGACGACGTTCACCGCCGCCGAGCTGTAGGTGTTCACCGAGCGCGTGTACCCGCCGACGGCGTTGAGGAAGCGGTGCAACTGGCTCTGGGCGTGGTGGAACCGGCCCGCCGAGGCCCACCCGTACGAACCGCCGAAGATCGCGGCGTTGCCGTACTCGCGGCGTACCCGGTCCAGCTCGTCGGCGACCAGCCGCACCGCCTCGTCGTGGCTGACCTCGACGAACGGCTCGGCCCCCCGACGGCCCCGGCCGTGACCGGTGGCACCGGGGCCGTGCTCGAGCCATCCGGCCCGCACCATCGGGGACGTCAGGCGCACCGGCGAGTCGTGGTGCTGGGCCATCCCGGCCGCGATCGGTGAGGGATCGGGGTCGTCGTCGCGCGGGTGGAGCCGGTGCACGACCCCGTCACGGACCTCGGCGAGGTAGTTGCCCCAGTGGGTGGCGGTGGGGACGAACTCGCTGGTTGGTTCCTTCACGCTCTCGAGCTCCGTCTCGACGGTTCCCCGCGCGCTGCTGACGGGCCAACCCTACGGCGCTGCAGCCGGTGGAGGCGGTTTGTACGGTGGGCGCATCACCCGATCCGCGAAACTCGAGGAATCTGTGCTGAAGGTCAGCGACGACGCCGCGAGCGTGCTCGAAGAGGCACGCACCACCCAACAGCTGCCGGACTCCTTCGGTGTCCGGGTGTTCGCCCAGGCCGACGAATCCGGGGAAGCCACCCTCGCGCTGGCCTTCACCGAAGAGCCCGGAGAAGGTGACCAGGTCACCATGCAGGGCGAGACGAAGATCTACGTCGCCCCGGAGCTCGCCGAGCCCCTCGCGGAGAGCAGGCTCGAGGTGGAGGACACGCCCGACGGCCAGCAGCTCGCGCTGGTCCCCCAGAACGACGAGGAGCAGTAACCCCCGGTCGGGGCGGGGCCTGGCCAGGGGCGGGTTCGCCGCCGGGGGCGAACGGCGGGTCGGTCCACTCCAGCACCCGGGCGCGGACCGGTGATAGGGCCCCGACCCGGGAGCGGACCACCTCCAGCCGTGCTCGCAGGGAGTCGATGAGCTCCTCGGTGCGGATCTGCGCGCCGGTGGGTGGCAGGCAACCGTCGTTCCTCTCGAGCTCGCAGCGACCAGCGATCAGCGACCAGCGAGGGCGAGATGGGTCCCGACGACCGGACCGCCGCACGGGCGTCGTCGCAGGTGATGGACGAGCTCGCGGCCGTGCTCACCAACCCGGAGCGACCAGCGGTCGTGCTGTCGGGCGCCGGCATCTCGGTCTCCAGCGACATCCCGGCGTTTCGTGGCAGTGGGGGCCTGTGGGCGCGCTACGACCCGATGGAGTACGCCACGCTCCAGGCCTTCCTCACCGATCCGGACAAGGTCTGGCAGATGCTGTGGGAACTCGACGCGGTCCTGGAGGCGGCCGACCCGAACCCGGCCCATGACGCCATCGCCGAGCTCCAGCGCCTCGGGGCGGTCGGAACGGTGGTCACCCAGAACATCGATGGGCTCCACCAGCGGGCCGGCAGCGAGGACGTCGTCGAGTTGCACGGCACTCGCTCGTCGTTGACCTGCCAGGCCTGCCGGCAGACGGTCTCCCGCGAGGCCGTGACCGCCGACGGGGCCGGCAGCGGCGCGCCACGCTGCAGGGCGTGTGGCGGGCCGCTCAGGCCTGACGTGGTGTTCTTCGGCGAGCCGCTCCCCGTCGACGCGTGGCAGCGGGCCGAGCAGCAGGTTCTCGCCGCCTCGGACGTGCTCGTGGTGGGCACCGCCGGGGAGGTCGAGCCGGCCGCGAGCCTTCCCCACCTGGCCAGCGACGCCGGCGCACGTGTGTGGGAGATCAACCCGCAGCCGTCCCTGGCGATCGCTCGCCGGATCGAACGGCCTGCAGAGCTGGCGCTGCCAGAACTCGCCGCCCGTCTCCGCGACGCCGGCGCGACCTCGCGGCCGACCGGGCGGTGACGGCCGGGCCACCGGCTGCACGACGTCCTGGTCGGGCCCGCCGTCACCAGTGGTGGGAGCGACGTCGAGGAGGCGGGTGGTCAGACGCCTCCTCGACGGACACCGGTCATCGCACCGTGAGGGTGGCCTGCATGGACTCGTGGCCCGGGATGTCGCAGATCACCGGGTAGCTCCCCGGCGCCAGGTCGATCGGGATGCGCACACCCTGGCTCGCCGGGATCACCACATCGACGGAGGTGTTCTCGACGGTGAAGGTGTGCCGGAACGGCTCCTGGTTCTCGACGAACAGCGTGCCGCCTTCCTCCACCTCGATGACGTCGGCGAAGGCGTGGCCGGAGATCGCGGTCAGCACGTCACCGGGTTCGGCCTCCTCGCCGCTGGCGGCCACGGTCGCCACACCGGCGATGAGCAGGCTCGCCGCCAGCACGCCGACCGCGGCGGTGGCGACCCGCCGGGGACCGGGACCGTCGGCCCGCCGCAGCGCCATGACCGCCACGGCGATCGCGGCGAGGCGTCCGAAGATCCCGACGACGGCGTGGACGAAGTCGATGCCGGACGAGGGGTGGGCGAGGTGTTCGACGCCGAACTGCAACGCACCCACGAGCATCAGCACGCTGGTGGTCCCCAGCACGATCGTCGCGGTTCGCGGCAGCCGGCGCACCAACGCGATCCCGACGCCGGTGAGCACGGCACCGGCGACGAGCGGCGGGATGACCTCACCCACCAGCGCGATGAAGCCGACGTCGACGAGGGCGACGACACCGGTGAACCACGCCAGCAGGCGGAGCCACTCACCGGTCCTCGCGGCGGTGTCGTGGGTCGTGGGGGCGGGGGTGGCGGTGGCCATGACGGCTCCTTGTCATCTCGGCGGCCGTGCGCTTCAGCCTCCGCCACGGCGCACGAGGTCGACAGGGCGCCAGCCGGCGGATGCGTGGTACGGCGGGCCCCACCAACGACGGTGCGGTCGCCCACCCCATGCCACGTCGGCAGGACACCGCGTGGGGCCAGGGTGCGAGACCCCGGCCCCACGCTGCAGGCGGCGAGCTCACGAGCCGTGGGGGCATCCAGGACCACCGGGACCGAAGATGTCCACGGCACTGTTGCCGTGGTCCCGCTGCGTCTCGCAGGCGGTGTTCAGACCGTTGCCATGTGACGGAGACTGGAGGTAGATACCTCCCGGACCGCCAGGGATCAGTCCGTTGCCCTGCCCCGGCAGCGCGGGACCACCGACCCATCCAAGGCCGCCAAGCTCAGCGAATCGCTCGGCGCGGTGGGTCTGGACCTCGCCGTCCTGGACGACGAGGACGTGGGCCGATGCCGGTGCCGCCATCATGGCCAGCGCCATCACGAGTGCGGCGGCCAGGGTGATCAAGCGTCTCATGTGCTTCCTCCTTGGGTCGTGGGGCGCGGCGGACGGCGCCGCGTGCCCGGATACGGGATTCCCCACCCGGCAGCTTGTGAGCCGGCGTGAGCCACGGCGAGGGAGGAGACCCACCGATCGGGGTGTGGCTGGCCGTACCACGCCGGTGCGGCCGGCGCGCTGACGCGGACGTGCGGGCCGGTCATACTTCGCGGATGGAGACCCGGGCCGGGCGGAACGGACGTGCGGTGACCACCGTCGCGGTGGTCGGCACGGTGCTCGTCGTCGCCGCGGTCGGGTCGGTGCTCGCGGCCGGGCGACCGATCGAGGTGCTCTACGACCGCTGGATGTTCCACAACGGCCCCCCGGCGATCGTCACGTTGTGGATGGGACGCCTCATCCTGCACCGACGGGCACGGCACGGCGCCGGGCTGGTGCTGCTGGCCCTCGGCGCCCTCTCCGCGATGCACGTGGGGGTCACCGCGATCGTCGACGCCCGGTTCACCGCCCTCGGCGTCGACGACCTGGCGGCCGGGGCGACGTTCGTCCCGGCCGAGCTCCCCCTGGAGGCGACGATCCCCCTGTGGGTGATGTCCTGGCTGTGGGTCCCGATCCCGGTGCTCACGATGACGATGCTGCTGCTGGTCTTCCCCGACGGTCACCTCCCGGACGGGCGGTGGCGGTGGGCCGCCCCCGGCGCGGCGGTCGGGGCCGGGCTGATGATGCTGGCCCACGCCATCACCGCCTGGCCGACCACGACGCTGGCGATCTCCTCGGTCGAGGTGCCGGTCGACCAGCGACCGCTGACCACCGCGCTCACCGTCGTGGGCGGGCTCACCGTGCTCGCCGCGACGACAACCGCGGTGATGGTGCTCATCCGGCGGTGGCGTCTCGCCGACGGCCCGCAGCGCCGGCCGTTCCGTGCCGTGGGGACGGCCGGGGTCGTGATGGCCGCGGTGGGCACGTTGACCTGGCCCTGGCAGGCGGTGTGGCGACCCGCGGTCCTCGTCGCGCTGCTGGTGCTCCTGGTCACCTACGCGCTGGCGGCCGCCCGCTTCCAGCTGCACGACCTCGACCCGCTGCTGAGCCGTGCCGCCGTCGCCGCGATCCTCGCCGCCGGGGTCACCGGGATCTACCTCGCGATCGTGGTCGGCCTCGGGGCAATCGTGGATCGGCGTGCCGAGAACGCGCTGCTGCCCCTCATCGCGGTCGGTGTGGTGGCGGTCGGCTTCGAGCCCGCCCGCCGGCAGGCACGACGCCTCGTCGAACGCCTCCTGTACGGGCGCGACACCGACCGCACCGAGGTGCTCTCGCAGCTCGCCACGCTCGCCAGCACGGCGGCGAGGGCCGAGGACGTCCTCGACGACGTCGCTGAGCTGCTGGTACGCAGCTCCGGAGCCACACGTGCCGAGGTGTGGCTGCAGATCGACGGGACGGTGCAACTGGCCGCTGCCGCGGGTCGGCCCCAGCGGGATGCGGCATCGGTGTCCTCACCGGTCACCCACCACGGCGAGCAGCTCGGTGAGGTCCGCCTCTACGCCCGGCACGCCTCCGACCTGGTGGAGGACGCGGAGCTCCTCCTCGGCGACGTCGCCCATTCGTTGGGCGTGCTGCTGCGTAACGCCCGCCTCACCCTCGACCTGCGCCACCGCCTCGACGAGCTGCACCGCTCCCGCCAACGCCTCGTCGAGGTGCACGACGAGGCCCGTCGAGAGCTCGAGCGCGACCTGCACGACGGCGCCCAGTCCCAGCTGGTCGCCCTGCGCCTGAGGCTGGGAGCCGCCCGCGTCCTCGCCGAGTCCGGGGACAACGGCGCGCTGACACGACACCTCGACGAGATCGCGGAGGAATTGGACGCGGCCGTGCGTTCGCTGCGTGAGCTCGCCCGTGGCGTCTACCCCCCGGTGCTCGAACAGTCCGGGCTGGCCGCTGCCCTACGGGCACACGCACGGCGCCTGCCGTTCTCCGTCGCCGTGCGGACCCGCGGCGTGGGCCGCTACTCCCCGACGACCGAGGCCGCGGTGTACTTCTGCTGCCTGGAGGCGATCCAGAACGCCGGGAGACACGGCGAGGCGTCACAGATCACCGTCGAACTGGTAGGCCGTCACGACACCCTGACGTTCACCGTCGTCGACGACGGGGTCGGGTTCGACCCCGCCGGCCCCCGGACCGGGACCGGGCTGACCAACCTCGAAGACCGGCTCACGGCCCTCGGCGGGGAGATCGACGTGTCCTCCGCACCGAATCGTGGGACGCGCGTCTCGGGACGCCTCCCGGTTCACGCACCCGTCTCGGAGAGGTAGAGCAGCACTGCCCGCACCCGCCGATGCACCGCCGTGTCGTCGGCCTCGATGCCCAGCTTGGCCAGGATCGCGGTGATGTGTTTCTCGACCGCACGCACGGTCAGCGTCAGTTCGTCGGCGATCGCGGCGTTCGACATCCCCGCGGCGACGTGCTCGAGCACCTCGAGCTCCCGCGGGGTGAGCATCGACAGCCCTGAGGTCCGCCCCCGCTGGCGGGCGTGAAGGAGCGCATCGACGACGAGGGGGTCGAGCACCGACCCCCCGTCTCGCACCGTCTCGATGGCGTGCCGCAGGTGACGGATGTCGCCGATCCGCTCCTTCTGCAGGTAGGCGCGTCCCGCCGAACCGTCGGCGAACAACCGGAGCGCGAACTCCGGCTCCACGTACTGCGACAGCACCACCACGCCGACGTCCGGGTGCGAGCCGGCGAGGAGCTCGGCGGCCTCGATCCCCTCGTCGCGGTTGTTCGGTGGCATACGGATGTCGGTGATCACGACGTCCGGTACGTGCTCCTCGACGGCGGCCAGCAGCGCCGGCAGGTTCGTCACGCTGCTGACCAGCTCCAGATCACCCTGGGTCTGCAGCAGCAGGCGCAGCCCCTCACGGATGAGGTAGCTGTCCTCGGCGTTGACGACGCGAACGGCCATGATCGGGTGGACGATACGCCACCGCCGACGGCCTGGCTCGGCAGCGACGGCGCCGGGCCGAGGCGCCGCACACGCTGCGCCGCGTTGGTGAAGGACGTCAGGCACGCTGCCGGCGGGGGCGCCCCGTCGCCTCAGTCGCGTTCTGGGGGGATGGTCTGGTGCAGACGGAACCGGTTCTCCGGGTCGAGACGCCGCTTGAGCCGGCGGAGGCGGGCGAAGTTCGCCTCGCCGTGAGCGGCGAGCAGCGTCTGTTCGCCGTCCTCGAGGAAACCGGGGAAGTTGAGGTACTCGCGGCCGGTGGACACGTCCTCGAAGGCCTGTACGCACGCACGGGTCCAGCGCACGTTGTCGTCGTCGTCGGACGGATCGACCCAGTTGGACTCGAGCCCCAGCAGGAACGGGGCGGCGCGGTCGCCGTAGGCGGTGTCCTGCGGACCGACGCGGGACATGGCACCGCCGAGGTGCCACAGATCGAGGGTGGTCAACGGCGAGGGACGGCGATGCAACCACTCGATGGTGCGTGCGATCACCTCGTCGGAGAGCCCGGGGAGGTGCAGCGAACGCCAGTAGTAGCGCATGCCGTCGGGGTAGTCGGCGTCGAAGAGCTGCTGGAGTTCGACGTAGGGCACGGGGCCACTGAGGTCGGCGATCGGGTCGCCCAGCTCCCGGAGCGGCTGGACGAGCGCCTCGCCGCGGGACAGGTCGGTGGCCGCGCAGGCGACCACGGTGATGCACGGCTCGCCCCAGCGCTCGCGGGGGAAGTCCTCCTCCTCGGCGACGCTGCCGCACTCCACGATCGACGACACCTCGTCGGGCAGGTCGGCGGCGACGTCCCGGTAGGCGCGCAGGGCCTGTTCGGCACGTTCGGCCGGGTAGACGACGATGGCGGCGAAGACCTCCGGGCCGATCGCGTGCAGCCGGTAGGTGAACTCGGTGACGACCCCGAAGTTGCCGCCGCCTCCGCGCAGACCCCACAGCAGTTCGGCATCGCGCTCCTCGTCGACATGGTGGGTCGTACCGTCGGCGGCGACCAGGGTGGCGGCCGCGAGGTTGTCGCAGGTCAGGCCGTGCTTGCGTCGCAGCCAGCCGATCCCCCCGCTGAGGGTGAGCCCGCCGATCCCGGTCTTCGAGACGACCCCTCCGGGTGCGGCCAGGCCGTGCTGTTGGGTGGCGGCGTCGAGGTCGGCGAACGTCGCCCCTCCCCCGGCGCGGGCGCGGCGGGAGGCCGGGTCCACCTCGACGTGGTTCATCGCCGAGAGGTCGATGACGAGACCGCCATCGACACCTGCCGTGCCGGCGACGTTGTGCCCGCCGCCGCG
>SLDB01000328.1 GCA_007125475.1 Nitriliruptoraceae bacterium
GGCATGATCACGTGGTTGTAGATCTGCGCGATCGCCGAGCCGTGACCGCCGAAGTTCTCCCGGCTGAGCCGGTCGCCTTCGACGATCCCGGCGTACGCGTCGGGGGAGTGGTCGTCGAGCCACTGCAGCAGCGTCGGGCCCACGTTGAAGCTGGTCCAGGCGTAGTTGTTCACCAGGCGGTCGATACGTCCGGCGTCGTCGAGCATCCGGGCGGCGGAGTTGGGCTCGTAGCATTCGAGGGTGATCCGCTCGTTCCAGTCGTGGTAGGGACGGGCAGATTCCTGCAGCTCGACGACCTCCAGCCACGGGTTCTCCCGTGGCGGCTGGTAGAAGTGGCCGTGGACGCAGACGTAGCGGTCCATGGTGATCCCGACGTCGATCAAGGTTCGCAGGGTACGCAGTGACCCCAGGCTCAGGTGGCCGTCCGGTCGAGGTCGAGCACGAGCACCGACAGGGGCGGCAACGTCAGGCTCACCGACTGGTCGTGGCCGTGGAAGGCGGTCGGTTCCGCGACCACGCCGCCGACGTTGCCGACGCCGCTGCCGCCGTACACGTCCGCGTCCGAGTTGAACCGTTCGCGCCATCGTCCCTGGTGGGGCACGCCGACCCGGTAGTCGACCCGCGGCACCGGGGTGAGGTTCGCCACGACCAGCATCTGGTGGTCCCCGGTCCTGGAGCGCCGCAGGTACGAGATCACGCTCTGCTCCCAGTCGCTGGCGTCGATCCACGAGAATCCGTGGGGATCGACGTCGCACTCGTGCAGCGCCGGCTCGTCACGGTAGAGCCGGGCCAGATCGCCCAGGCAACGCATCAGGCCGTGGTGCGGGGCGTGCTCGAGCAGGTCCCAGTCGAGCGGTCGCTCGTGGGTCCATTCACCACGTTGGCCGAACTCCTGACCCATGAACAGCAGCTTCTTGCCGGGTGTGGTGAACATGTAGCCGTACAGCGCGCGGAGGTTGGCGAACTTCTGCCAGTCGTCGCCAGGCATCTTCTCGAGCAGCGAGCCTTTGCCGTGCACCACCTCGTCGTGCGACAACGGCAGGCAGTAGCTCTCGGTGAACGCGTAGATGGCCCGGAACGTCAGCTGATCGTGGTGGTACTTGCGGTGCACCGGGTCCTGCTGGAGGTAGCTCAGCGTGTCGTGCATCCACCCCATGTCCCACTTCATGCTGAAGCCGAGCCCCCCGACGCGTGTCGGTCTCGACACCATCGGCCACGCGGTCGACTCCTCGGCGATGGTGTGGACCCCCGGGTGGTCCTCGGCGACGACGTCGTTGAGCCGTCGGAGGAACTCGATCGCCTCGAGGTTCTCGTTGCCGCCCCACGGGTTGGGGATCCACTCACCCTCCTCGCGGGAGTAGTCGAGGTAGAGCATGGAGGCGACCGCGTCCACCCGCAGCCCGTCGACGTGGTATTTCTCGAGCCACATCATCGCCGACGACAGCAGGAAGCTGACGACCTCGTTGCGTCCGTAGTTGAAGATCGCGCTGTCCCAGTCCGGCTGGTGGCCCCGCCGCGGGTCGGCGTGCTCGTAGAGGTGGGTCCCGTCGAAATAGATCAGGCCGTGCTCGTCGTTCGGGAAGTGCGAAGGCACCCAGTCGAGGACGACGCCGATACCGGCCTGATGGAGGCGGTCGATGAGCCACATCAGGTCCTGGGGAGCCCCGAAGCGGCTCGTCGGCGCGAAGTACCCGGTGGTCTGGTAGCCCCAGGAACCGCCGAAGGGGTGCTCGGTGACCGGCATCAGCTCGACGTGGGTGAACCCGAGTCCGGTGACGTGCTCGATGAGCGGCTCGGCGAGCTGCCGGTAGGTCAGCGGGTGTCCGTCGGCGCTCCATTGCCAGGATCCCACGTGGAGCTCGTAGATGGTGATCGGTTGATCGAGTCCCTGCGACCGCTCACGCGCCGCCATCCACGCCGCGTCGTCCCATTCGTAGGCCAGGTCCCAGACCTTCGAGCCGGTCAGCGGTGGGGTCTCCGAGTGGACCGCCAGCGGATCCGCCTTGTCGACGCGGTAGCCACCGTGGCGGGAACGGATGTGGAACTTGTAGGTGTCGGCGTGGCCCACGTCGGGGACGAACCGCTCCCAGATCCCCGAGACGCCGCGAGGTGCCATCGGCGAGCTGTCCGGGTCCCACCCGTTGAAGTCCCCGATCACCGACACCTGCTCGGCGTTCGGCGCCCAGACCCCGAACTGCACGCCGGCCGTTCCGTCGAGCTCGCGTCGGTGCGCCCCCAGCTTCTCGTAGAGCCGCGTGTGCGAGCCTTCGTTGAACAGGTAGACGTCGTCGTCGGTGAGCAGCGACGATCCATCGGGCGCTTCTGAGGCACGGTCGGCACCGGACGGGCCATCGTCCCGCTCCCGCGGGGGCCGCCCGACGTCATCCGGTGTGCGGGGATCGCGGAACTTGTCCGGCACGGGGTGCCTCCGGTGGTCAGGACGGGGGATCGAGTACCTCGGCGATGCCGGCCAACGGGATGTGCACCCACTGGGGCCGGTTGTTCATCTCGTAGCCCAGCTCGTAGATCGCCTTCTCCAGTCGGAAGGCATCGAGGAGGATGGCGGTGTGCGCCCGCTCGTCGGGGAGGAACGGCTGGCCCTCGGCGGTCGTGAGATAGCCGTGCAGGAACCCGAGGGTGACACACCGGTGCCAGGCACGCAGCCACCCCTCCAACTCATCGAACGCCGCCGTGCCCGCCTCCACGGTGCCCCGTTCGACCTGGAAGCCGAGGGCCGAGTACGCGGCGTAGTGGAACGAGCGCAGCATGCCGGCGACGTCACGAAGTGGTGAGCGCTTCAGCTGCCGTTCGCTCAGTGGCCGGGCGGGTTCGCCCTCGAAGTCGATGACGACGAAGTCACGGCCGGTCCACAGCACCTGGCCGAGGTGGAGGTCGCCGTGTGTCCGTGTCCGGACCGCCCTGATCGGGGTCGTGGACAGGTCCTGCAGCCGGTCGAGGATCTCGGCCTCGCGCTCGGCCAGCGCCCGGATCTGATCGCGGGCCACGGGGTCCGGGACGGCGTCGAGCTGTGCCCGGGCGCTGCGCAGGCCCCGACGGAGCGTGTTGCGCATCGCCTGGTACAGCGAGCGCTGGGAGAGGTAGCTGAAGGGCTCGGCGGTGAAGGACTCGTCGTCGGTGATGCCGGTGAGCGCGATGTGCAGCTCGGCGATGCGCACGCCGAGGCGCACGGCGGTGTCGAGGTAGGGGCCGACGAGGTCGTAGGCGTCCTCGGGCAGCTCGAGGACGGCCATCTCGAGCTGGTCGCGGTCGGTGGTCGCCGACCGGGGTCGTCTGGCTGGCGGTTCGGTCACCACGCGTTCGGCGAAGCGCTCGAGCTCGTCGAGCGTCTGCGTCCACGCGTCCCCTTCGTTGGGCACGTACCGCTGGACGAGGGCCAGTGTCCGTGGGGTCCCTCCCCGCGGCCGGTAGTCGAGGGTTCCCAACAGCTCCGGGATCTGCACCGGGTGGTCCGCCAGGGCCGTGCCGATCTCGACCTCCGGGGAGATCCCGGTTCCCAGGCGTCGCAGCACCTTGACCACGAACCGGTCCTCGACGAGCAACGACGTATTGCTCTGCTCGCCGTGCAGCACGGTGATGTCCCACTCGTCGAGCTCCTGTGCCGTACCGAGGGGTTGGATCCGGCGGCCGACGAGCTCGCCGGCCGTCGAGCGCAGGGTCCTGCTCCGCGCGATCACGTCCACGAGTGCCCGGGCGGCGGCGGGTTCGTGCAGGGCGTCGACGAGGACCCCGGTCTGTCCCCGGCTCCCCCTCCCCCGGACGAGCACGAGGACGCCGGTGGGCGGGTCCGCCTCCCGGAGTTGTTCCCGCGTCATCTCCACGAACCGCACCGGCACCACGAAGTCCTCGGGTTCGCCGTCGACGAAGTCGACCCGGACCAGGAGCACCTGGACCGAGGCGACGTCCGAGGTACCGAACTGGGCCACGTCGACGATCTCACAGCCGCGGACGTCGCGGGCCTTGCCGCCGAACCAGCGGTGACGGCGGAGCGCTTCGGGGAGCACGGCCTCGAGCCGTTCCCGACCACGGCCGCGGAACAGGGCCCGCCACTCGCCCGACAACGTCACCGTCGGTGGCGCCGTGTCCGAACGCCCGCCACCGTCGGCGTGCTCACCCATCTGCGAGAGGGTGAGTGGATCCGGGGCGTCCTCGAGGGAGAACCAGAAGAACTGGTACGGGCCCAACGTGAGCTGGTAGGGCTGATCGCCGATGACGGGGAACGCGGTGCGTCCCAGCATCTCGATCGGGGTCAGTCCCCGGTAGTCGGAGAGGTCGAGGCGGGTCGGCTGCGCGTGCCGCGAGAGGTTGGCGATCACCAGCACCCGGTCAGGCACGTCCTGCGGATCGTCGACCTCGGTGGCTTCGCGGACGAAGGCGAGGACCTTGTGGTTGTCGGGGCCGAGCTCGCGCATCGCCCCACGGCCGAACAACCGGGCGTGGCGCTTGCGCTGCGCGATGAGGTGCTTCATCCACCACAGCAACGAGGACTGGTCACTCTGCTGCCACTCGACGTTGGTCCGCTCGTAGTGGTGGGAGGGGTCGATGACCACGGGCAGGTACAGGCTCTGGGGGTTGGCGTCGGAGAAGCCGGCGTTCCGGTCGGCCGTCCACTGCATCGGGGTCCGTACCCCGTTCCGATCACCGAGGTAGACGTTGTCGCCCATCCCGATCTCGTCGCCGTAGTACACGACCGGGGTGCCGGGGAGGGAGAACAGCAGGCCGTTCATCAGCTCCACGACACGGCGGTCGTTGCCAAGCAGGGGAGCAAGCCGTCTGCGGATCCCCAGATTGATCCGCATCCGGGGCTCGCGTGCGTAGGCGCGGTACATGTAGTCGCGTTCCTCGTCACTGACCATCTCGAGCGTGAGCTCGTCGTGGTTGCGCAGGAACAACGCCCACTGGCTGCCTTCCGGGGTCTCGGGCGTCTGCTGGAGGATGTCCAGGATCGGGAAGCGGTCCTCCTGGCTCACCGCCATGAACAGGCGCGGCATCAGCGGGAAGTGGAAGTTCATGTGGCACTCGTCGCCGTCCCCGAAGTAGGCGGCGGCGTCGTCGGGCCACTGGTTCGCCTCGGCGAGGAACATGCGGCCCGGCCAGTGGGTGTCGAGGTGGGTACGGAGCTCCTTGAGGTACGCGTGGGTCTCGGGGAGGTTCTCGCCGTTGGTGCCGTCACGGGTGAACAGGTAGGGGATGGCGTCGAGCCGGAACCCGTCCACGCCGGTGTCGGCCCAGAAGTCCAGGACCCGCTTGACGGCGTCGCGTACCTCGGGGTTGTCGAAGTTGAGATCCGGCTGGTGACTGTAGAAGCGGTGCCAGTAGTACTGTCGGGCCGCGGGGTGCCATTCCCAGTTCGAGTTCTCGAAGTCCTGGAAGATGACGCGGACGTCCGGCCACACCTCGGGGTCGTCGCTCCAGATGTACCAGTCGCGGTACCTGCTCCCCACAGGGCTCTGCACCGCCCGCTGGAACCAGGGATGCTGGTCGGAGGTGTGGTTGATCACCAACTCGGTGATCACCTTCAGGTCCCGTGCGTGCGCTTCCCGGACGAAGCGCTTGAACTGCCGCATCGTGCCGTAGTCCGGGTGGATGCTCGTGTAGTCGGCGATGTCGTAGCCGTCGTCCCGCAGCGGGGAGGGGTAGAACGGCAGGAGCCACAACGCGGTGACGCCGAGATCCTTGAGGTAGTCCAGACGCCGGGTCAAGCCACGGAAATCACCGAAGCCGTCGCCGTTGCTGTCCTGGAACGAGCGCACGTGGACCGAGTAGATGACCGCGTCGCGGTACCACTGCCGGTCGCCCATCACGGGGTCGGTCATCCTCCGCCTCCAGCCGGGCTCACGTGTGGTTGCCGGGGCCGCACGTGGAAGATGTGTGCGGGCGCGGTCCGGGGGTCGAGCTCGACGTAGTTCTCGGGCCCCCGCCAGAGGTAACGGGCGTCGTCGAGGAGGTCGTGGACCTCGAACTCCGTCCCCGCATCGTCGGCCAATCCGAGCCTGGCCAGGTCCAGCCGGGTGACGCCCGCCTGGCGTGAGGACGTGTCGAGGTTCACCACGACGAGCACGACGTCGTCGAGGTCGTGTGACGCCTTGGAGAAGGCGAGGAGTTCATCGTTTGCGATGTGGTGCACCTCGAAGTTCCGGTCCTGCTGGAGCGCCGGATGGTCGCGACGGATCCGGTTGACCCGCGAGATGAGGTCGTACAACGGCGGGGGCGGGTCGAGGTCCCAGTGGTGGATCTCGTACTTCTCGTTGTCGAGGTACTCCTCGACACCGGGCCTGGCCCGGTGGTGCATCAACTCGTATACGGGGCCGTAGACGCCGTAGTTCGCCGTGAGGGTTGCCGCCAGCACGAGCCGCTGCTCGAACGCGGGTCTGCCTCCGTCCTGCAGATACCCGGTGAGGATGTCCGGGGTGTTGGGCCACGAGTTCGCCCGGAAGTACTCGACCACCTCGGTCTGGAAGAGCTCCCGGTAGTACGCCTCGAACTCGTCCTTGCGGTGTCGCCAGGCGAAGTAGGTGTAGGACTGGGTGAAGCCGAGGCGCGCCAGTTCGTACATCACGATCGGGCGCGTGAACGCCTCGGAGAGCAGGATCATGTCCGGGTGCTCGCGTGCGAGCTCCGCGACGCACCACTCCCAGAACGCGAACGACTTCGTGTGCGGGTTGTCCACCCGGAAGATGCGCACCCCTTCGGCGATCCAGTGCTCGAACACCCCGCGCAACGCCTGCCAGAGCCCTTCGGGGTCCCGGGTCTCGAAGTCCAGGGGGTAGATGTCCTGGTACTTCTTCGGGGGGTTCTCGGCGTACTGGATCCCCCCGTCCGGGCGTCGACGGAACCATTCGGGGTGCTCTCGGACCCACGGATGGTCGGGGGAGCATTGGAAGGCGATGTCGAGGGCGAGCTCGAGGCCGTGCTCGGCGCACGCGTCCAGCAGCCGGCGGAACCCGTCGCGGTCGCCGAGTCGGGGGTGGATCGCGGTGTGACCGCCCTCGGTGCTGCCGATCGCCCACGGTGACCCGGGGTCGTGGGGGCCGGCCCCGGCCCGGTTGTTGGGGCCTTTGCGGTGGGTCGTCCCGATCGGGTGGATCGGGGGGAGGTAGAGGACGTCGAAACCCATGCCGGCGACGTAGGGCAGGCGGGCGATGACGTCGTCGAACGTGCCGTGCGCGCCGGGTTCGGGGGCGGTTGAGCGGGGAAACAGCTCGTACCAGGCCGAGAAGCGGGCCTTGTCCCGGTCGACACGGATCGCACGCGCTTCGCTGGTCGTCACGGCGACACGCGGGTCGTTGCGCGCCAGCAGCCCGGTCGAGGCATCGGTGAGCGCGGCCTCGCCACGTTCGGCGAGTGGTGCGTGCGTGTCGGCGAGCCGGTCACGCAGCGCCCGCAGTCCGGCCTGATCGGGTTCGTGGCAGTCGACGAGGGCGTCGTCCACCAGCTCGACCCCGCGGAGCAGGTCGACCTCGCCGGCGACGTCGGCTTCGAGCTTGGTGCGCAGGTCGCGCTGCCAGGTCGCGGCGCGGTCGATCCAGCCGAGGACGCGGAACGTGTGCAGGCCCAACGCCGCGGGCCGGAAGCTTGCGTGCCAGCGATCCTGCTCGAGGTGCGTCATCGGCACCTCGGTCCAGTGCCGCTGGTCCTCGGTCCGCCAGTGGAGTACCGCGCGGACCAGATCGTGGGAGTCGGCGAAGACGTCCGCCTCGCACTCGACGAGCTCCGACCGTGACCGCTTGGCAGGCCAGCGCCCGCAGTCGACCTCGGGGGTGAGGTTCCGGATGCGGACGCGTCGGTTCGTGAAGCTCAACCCACTCCTGCTCTGTGACGTCGTCGCTGGCTCTCAGCCTAGGGAGTGACGAGGGGCCGCGCCGCGATCGAGGCCGGGCCCGTCGGTGGTGTGCGGAGGCGACCGCGGGGATGTTCGCAACGGGGAACGCGCCGACCGTTCGCGGTAGGAGCCGGCCCTCGTGCGCGCCGACGTCAGCGCAGGGCGTTGGAGAAGTGCTCTGCCGCCAACTGCGCGACCCGCTCGAGCGCACCGGGTTCCTCGAACAGGTGTGTGGCGTCAGGCACGATCACGAGTTCGACATCCGTGGTCATCGCGGCCTCGGCCTCCTCGTTGAGACGGAGCACCGTGGTGTCCGCGCCACCGACGATCAGCAACGTTGGGGCCTGCACACGTGGCAGGGCGTCCCCGGCCAGATCCGGGCGGCCACCTCGCGAGACCACCGCGGCAACCGTCTCCGGGCGTCGCGCGGCGGCGACCTGCTGGTTGCGCGAGCTGTGCCGGCTCGAGCCGCTGCCGTGGGCGAAGCACACCACGCCGGTTGCGCCGTCCGGCACGAGCAGGTCGCCCACGATCGTGCCCTCCGCCACCGCGATCTCGACCACGACGGGGTCCGCAGGTGCGTGGCTCATGACGGGTGCCGGTCGTCGGTCGGGCCGACCTCGGTGAGGATCTCAAGGACCTCGTCGTCGCTGACCTGATCGAATCGGTCGTACCAGCCGCCGATCGACATCAGTGATGCCGGCGCGTGCACGACCACGACCTCGTCGGCCTCCGCGCGCAGTGCGTCGACGGACCGTGGCGGCGCCACGGGAACGGCCAGGATCAGCCGGGCAGGACCGTGTCGTCGGACGGCCCGGCAGGCAGCGCGGGCGGTGACCCCCGTCGCCAGACCGTCGTCGACCACGATGACCGTCCGGCCGGCGAGCTCGGGCAGCACACGGTCACCTCGGTACACGTGGACGCGTCGCTGCAACTCCCGTCGCTCCCGTCGCTCGACCGCGGCGATGGCGTCCTCGTCGAGGCCGGCGGCGACGGCGCTGTCGGGTTCCACGACGCGGATGCCGCCCTCGGAGATCGCCCCGACGCCGAACTCCGGTTGTTGCGGAGCGCCGAGCTTGCGGACACCGAGGACGTCCAAGGGTGCTCTCAGGGCCCGGGCGATCTCGGCCGCCACGGGTACCCCGCCACGCGGCAGCGCCAGCACCACGACGTCCTCGTCGGCCAGCCCGCTCAGCCGTTCGGCGAGCTGCTTCCCGGCGTCGGTGCGATCCATGAACCGCAGACGACTGACAGCCATAGGAGCGTCCTCCCGGATCGGCTCCCCGTTCAGCGTAGGCAGGTCACCGCACCGCGCCAGGGCCGGTCGGTCCCATTGAGCTCCTGATCGGCCTCGTCACGGTCCGGGGCGATCACCCCGCTCGAAGGGTGGCCGAGTCGGTCTCGCGTCAGCGCACCGTGGGGCAGGGTCGTCCGGTCACGCCGGCGCGGATCGGACGCGAGCCGCAGGAACAGCGAGCCCCCGCGAGACGTGGGCTCGCAGGGGCTCGGGGGGTGGACCGGATGGGATTTGAACCCACGACCCCCTCCATGCCATGGAGGTGCGCTGCCGGACTGCGCTACCGGCCCGA
>SLDB01000118.1 GCA_007125475.1 Nitriliruptoraceae bacterium
CAGCCCAGTGAGTACCCCCCGGGGACGGTCGGCAGGTACCGCAACACCGATCCGCTGGCGTTGGGAGCGGTGGTGCGCCGCACCATCGATGCCCAGGGTGTGGAGTACCTCTCGTGGCCTCAGCGGGTCCTGTTCGACCGCGTGGGGATCCGCGACCACGTGCTGGAGACCGACCTGTTCGGCAACTTCGTCCTCAGCGGGTTCAACCTCGGTACCGCCCGGGGCTGGGCGAAGCTCGGCCAGTTGTACCTCCAGGACGGGGTGTGGGGCGGCGACCGCCTCCTCCCGGCCGGGTGGGTGGAGTTCGTCACCACCCCCGCCCCCGCGTGGGACGAGCCGGAGTACGGCGGTCAGCTGTGGTTGAACCGCAGCGGCAGCGAGCCGGACCTTCCCCCCGATGCCTACTGGTTCCAGGGTGTCGGCTCCCAACGCACGCTGGTGGTGCCGTCGAAGGAGCTGGTGGTCGTGCGCCTGGGCCACATGCGTTCGCGCCGCGGTCTCACCCTCGACGACGACGGACCGGCCGAGCACAGCCTGCGTGAGGCGACCCGCCGGGTGCTGGCGGCTGTCGACGACGGGTGAGGCCACCGGCCCGGTCGCGGCCGGGTCCGCGCACGACCCCGGCCGGCGGGGGGACGCCCCCACCTGGCCGCCGCCGGCGGACGTCCGGGTCCCGACCCTGGACGGGGCCGGTATGGTCGAGGAGACGACACGCCGGGCGACGGCGTGCCACCACGTCGAGGAGGACTCCGATGGGCAAGTCGCGGATCGTCAAGAAGGTCGAGAAGCTCGAGAAGGAGGCTGACGACCTGCGCCGGAAGGCGGAGAAGAAGGGGAAGCAGATCCAGTCCCGGGCCTCGGACCGGATCGGGGAGATCACCAAGGAGGAGAAGAAGTCCCGGAAGGGTCTGTTCACGCTCCTCCTGGCGGGGGCCGGGGCGGCGACCGCCATGGTGATGAAGAAGAAGCGGGATCAGGAGCTCGACGAGGCCCTCTGGGAGGAGCCCCGTTCGATCTGACGCTCCACGTGCTCGTCAGCCCGGTTCCGGTTGTGGAGTTCCACCCCTGTGATTACCCACATCTCCACAGAGTTGTCCACAGGGTCGGGTGGTGATCCCCACCGACGGGTTCACGAGCCCGCGGAGCGGCGGGCGGCGCGCCGGCGCTCGGCCTGTTCGGCCAGCCGTGCCTCGGCCTCCTCGGGGGTCGGGGCCGATCCCCCCAGGTGTGCCGGCTGCCACCAGTCGTCGGGGGGCGGGCCGGGTCGCTGCGGATAGCGCGCCTGACACTCCTCGACGAGGGCGGTGATCCGGCGCATCAGTTCGGCGGACCGGGCCATCCCGGTCCGGGCCGTGGGACGGAACGGCTCGCCGTAACGCACCATCACGGTCACGTCCCGCGGTGGGCGGAACGGCCGGCCCTTGGTGAACAGTCGCTGGCTCCCCCACACCCCGACCGGGACCAGGGGGGCCTCGACGGCGTCGGCGAGGCGGACCGCTCCGCTCTTGGCCCGCCGAGGGGTGAACGACGGTGAGATCGTGCCTTCCGGGTGCACCCCGACCAGCTCACCCTTCAGCAGCGCGGCCCGGGCCTCGTCGGCGGCGCGCACCGCGTCGCCGTACACGTCGACCGGGATCTGACCCAGCCGGCGCAGCAGGGAACCGGCGACCGGCCAGTCGAAGAACTCCTTGCGGGCCATGAACCGCATCTCGCGCCGTGGGGCCGGTGGTGCCAGCATCACGAACGCGAAATCGAGGTAACTGATGTGGTTGCTGGCGACCACGGCGCACCCGTCCGCGGGCAGGTGCTCGTGACCGCTGACGCGGAGATCGACGCCGTGGACACGGAAGACGCCGCGCAGCAGCCGGCTCCCGGCGGTGTACAGCGCGCCCATCGCTCTCCCCGTACCGGTCGTGCGTCCACCGCGAGGCTAGCCGCCGCGCGGTGCGCCTCCGACGCGGTCGAGGAGATCGGTGACGATCCGTCCCACCTGCCGTGACTCGATGAGGAACCCGTCGTGGCCGTACGGCGAGCGGATCACCGTCGCGCGCTCACCGGGTACCCGCAGGTGGTGTGCGAGGGCGTGTTGCTCCTCGAGGGGGTAGAGCCGGTCGCTGTCGATCCCGGCCACGACGACCTCGCCGGTGACACGGCGCAACGCCGTCGCGACACCACCGCGGTCGCGGCCGACGTCGTGGCTGTTCATCGCGGCGGTGAGCAGCACGTAGCTGACCGCGTCGAAACGGCGGGCCAGCTTCTCCCCGTGATGGTCCAGGTAGGACTGCACCGCGAAACGCCCCCCCGCCAGGGGGTCCTCCTCGCCCTGCGGGGCACGCCCGAAGCGCAGGGAGAACTCCTCCCGGCTGCGGTAGCTCCAGTGGGCGATGCGGCGGGCCAGTGTCAGCCCGGCGTGCGGGCCGGGTGCCGACGGGTCGTCATGGGCGGCGTCGAGGTAACCCCCGTCGCGGTAGTGCGGATCCGAGCGGATCGCCTGGATCTGGATGGACTGCAGCCCGATCTGGTCGGCGGTCGCGGTCGCCGACACCGCCAGCGGGGCCAGCCCCCGGACACGGTCGGGGTACATCGCCCCCCATTCCAGGACCCGCATCCCCCCCATCGAACCACCGAGGACGGCGGCCCACTCACCGATACCCAGCGCGTCAGTGAGCCGGGCCTCGGCGGTGACCAGGTCGCGGATCGTCAGCCACGGGAAGCGGCCGGCCCAGGGACGTCCGTCCGAAGCGATCGAGGCAGGCCCGGTGCTGCCCTGGCACCCTCCCAGGACGTTGGGAGCCACCACGAACCACCGATCGGTGTCCAACGGTTTCCCCGGGCCGACGAGGTCGTCCCACCACCCCGGTGAGGGGTGCCCGTCGGTGACCTCGCCCACCACGTGGCTGTCCCCGGTGAGGGCGTGCAGGACCAGGACGGCGTTGCGGCCGTCGTCGGCGAGTCGTCCCCACGACTCGTAGGCAAGGGTGACGTCGGGGATCTCACCCCCACGTTCCAGGGGGATGCTGCCCACCTCGACGAACCTGCGGTCGCCGACCGGGTCACCCTCGCGCCACGCCCCGGTCGCGCCCACCACGTCGCTCACGTCCAATCGCCCACCTCGTCGTCGGCCCCGTCGTCCTACGGCTCCGCCGTCAGGCAGCCGCCACCGACGCGGCGGCCCGGAAGCCGGACTCCAGATCGTCGAGGAGGTCCTCGACCCCCTCGAGGCCGACCGACAGCCGTACCAGTCCGGGCGTGACCCCGGCCGAGGCCTGCTCCGCGCCGGTGAGCTGCGAGTGGGTCGTCGACGCCGGGTGGATGATCAGGCTGCGCACGTCCCCGATGTTCGCGACGTGGCTGAACAACCCGACCCCGTCGACGAAGCGCCGGCCGGCCTCGACCCCCCCGGTGAGCTCGAAGGAGAGGACCGCACCGACCCCGTCGGGGGCGTAGCGACGGGCCGCGTCACGGGCGGGGCTCGACGCCAGCCCGGCGTACCACACCCGCTCGACACCGTCGTGCGCCTCGAGCCACTCGGCGATGTGCTGCGCCGACGCCACGTGCCGCTGCATCCGCAGGCTCAGCGTCTCGATGCCCTGCAGCAGCAGGAACGCGCTCTGCGGGCTGAGCGCCGGGCCGAGGTCACGGAGCAGCTGGACGCGGAGCTTGATGGCGTAGGCGGCGCCGTCGTTGCCCAGGGCCTCCCAGTAGTTCAGCCCGTGGTACGAGGGGTCGGGGGTCGTCAGGCCCGGGAACCGCTCGGCGTTCGCGCCGAAGTCGAACCGCCCGCCGTCGACGACGACCCCGCCGATCACCGTGCCGTGGCCGCCGAGGAACTTCGTCGCCGAGTGCACGATGATGTCGGCGCCGTGCTCCAGCGGCCGGATCAGGTACGGGGTGGCGACGGTGTTGTCGATGATCAGCGGCACCCCGGCGGCGTGGGCGGTGTCGGCGACGCCCCGGATGTCCAGCACGTCGATCCTCGGATTGCTGATCGACTCGGCGAAGAACGCCCGGGTGTTCGGCCTCACGGCCCGCTGCCAGGCCGTGAGATCGTCCTGGTCTTCGACGAACGTCGTGGTGATCCCGAGCTTGGGCAGCGTGTAGGCGAACAGGTTGTACGTCCCGCCGTACAGCGCGGACGAGGCGACGATGTGGTCACCGCTCTCGACGATGTTGAGCAGCGCCAGGGTCTCGGCGGCCTGTCCGGAGGCCACGGCGACCGCGGCGACCCCGCCCTCCAACGACGCCACCCGCTGCTCGACGACATCGGTGGTCGGGTTCATGATCCGCGTGTAGATGTTCCCCACCTCGGCGAGGGAGAAGAGGTTCTCGGCCCGCCGGGTGTCGCCGAGGTCGTACGACGTCGACTGGTACACGGGGGTGGCCCGGGCACCGGTGTGCGGATCCGGGGACGCCCCGGCGTGGATCTGCCGGGTCTCGAAGGACCAGGTGCGGGCCTCGTCGCTCACGGATGCTCCTGTGACGTTGGGGTGGCGGGGGAGGTCGTGGAGGGTCCTGCGGGCACGGCCGCGGAGTCCACACCGGTGGGCACACGGTAGATGGGGTGCCCGCGGTGCGGGCACCCCATCGGTGGCAACGCGGCGGTGTCTCAGCGCCAGGCGCGGTTGATCGCGCTGACGATCGCGTTCAGGGAGGCCGTGACGATGTTGGGATCGATCCCGACACCCCACAGGGTCCGCTCGCCGACGGCGCATTCGACGTAGGCGGCGGCGCTGGCGTCCCGCCCGGTCGACAACGCGTGCTCGGCGTAGTCCAGGACCCGTACGTCGACGCCGTGGTCCTCGAGCGCGTTGCAGAACGCGTCGATCGGGCCGTTGCCCCGCCCGTCGAGGGTGACGGGTTCGCCGTCGTCGAGCAGGTCGACCTGCAACTCGTCCTCGCCGTCGACCACGGAGGTCTGGCGTGTCCCGCGGAGCCGGAAGCGTCCCCAGGACTCCCCTTCGTCGGCGAGGTACTCGTCCAGGAACGTGCGGTACATCTCGGTCGGGGTGACCTCGCCACCGTCGATGTCGGTCCGCGTCTGGATCACCTGGCTGAACTCGATCTGCAACCGGCGCGGCAGGTCCAGGTTGTGCTCGCTCTTCATGACGTAGGCGACGCCGCCCTTCCCGGACTGCGAGTTCACCCGGATCACCGCTTCGTAGGTCCGGCCGACGTCCTTGGGATCGATGGGCAGGTACGGGACGTCCCACACCGTGTCGGCGACGTCGATCCCGGCCTCGGCGGCGTCCTGCTCGACCGCCTCCAGGCCCTTCTTGATCGCGTCCTGGTGGCTCCCGGAGAACGCGGTGTACACCAGGTCACCACCCCACGGGTGGCGTTCGTGCACCGGCAGCTGGTTGCAGTGCTCGACGGTCCGGCGGACCGCGTCGATGTCGGAGAGGTCGATCATCGGGTCGATGCCCTGGGAGAACAGGTTCATCGCCAGGGTGACCAGGTCGACGTTCCCGGTGCGCTCGCCGTTCCCGAACAGGCAGCCCTCGACGCGCTGGGCCCCGGCCATCAGGCCGAGCTCGGTGGCGGCGACCGCGGTTCCCCGGTCGTTGTGCGGGTGCAGCGACAGGATCAGCGAGTCGCGCCGCGGCAGGTGACGGTGCATCCACTCGATGGAGTCCGCGTAGACGTTCGGGGTCGCCATCTCCACCGTCGCCGGGAGGTTCACGACCATGGGGCGGTCCGGCGTCGGCTCCAGGACGTCGCCGACCGCGGCGCAGATCTCGACGGCGAACTCGAGCTCGGTGCCGGTGTAGGACTCCGGTGAGTACTGCCAGTAGATCTCGGTGTCGGGGGTGATCGACTCGGCGAACTTGCTCGCCAGCTGGGCGCCGGTGGTGGCGATCTCGACGATCCCGCTCTTGGGGAGGCCGAACACGACCCGACGTTGGGCGATCGACGTCGAGTTGTACACGTGGACCAGAGCGCGGTCGGCACCCCGCAGTGACTCGAAGGTGCGCTCGATCAGTGGCTCACGGGACTGCGTGAGGACCTGGATCATCACGTCGTCGGGGATCCGGTCCTCTTCGATGAGCTTGCGGATGAAGTCGAAGTCGGTCTGGCTGGCCGCCGGGAACCCGACCTCGATCTCCTTGTAGCCCAGGCGGACCAACAGCTCGAACATCCGCAGCTTGCGCTCGGCGTCCATCGGGTCGATCAACGCCTGGTTGCCGTCACGCAGGTCGACGGCGGCCCACTGGGGGGCCTTGGTGATCCGCTTCGTCGGCCAGGTGCGGTCGGGGAGATCGACCGTGATCTGCTCGTGGAACGGCCGGTAGCGGTGGATGGGCATGCCGGACGGCTCTTGCCGCGGCGACCATGCCGACAACGGGTCGGCGTGTGGCGACGTCATCTCGGGCTCCTCGTCGAGGTGTCACGACCGGCACGTGTGACCCTCCGCGGCGAGGGAGCCGGTCTAGCCAGCCTCGCCGCGGCAGCGAAGGAGGAGCAGCCCGCGGAACATGGACGGCAGGATAGGTGACACCTCGACCTCCCGCCACCCCGGATTCTGACGCCGCCCCGCGTACCTGCCGATCTGGCCGCGAACGGGCGGCCGCCGGTGCCGGCTACGTTCGACGCTCCACCGCACGGCGGATCGCCGCGGCCGGGTCACCGACCGGCGGCGAGGAGGGATGGAAGTGGGTACGTCGAAGCCGCACCCGGCGACGGTCGCCGTCCACGCCGGTCGTGGTCGGCGGGTGGACGCCGCACCGTTGAACCCGCCGATCGTCGCGGCCTCGAACTTCTACGGAGGCGACTACGCCCGGGAGGAGGGATCGCCGGCGTGGGAGCCGCTCGAGGAGGCGGTCGGCGAGCTCGAGGGTGGTACGGCCGTGGCGTTCGCGTCGGGGATGGCCGCGTCGACCGCGATCGTCGAGACACTCCCGGCAGGTGCGACCGTCGTCGGCCCCGCTGCCGGGTACGCCTGGACGAGGAGCCTGCTGCACGAGCGGGCGGCGAAGGGACGGCTCGTCCTGCACGAGGTCGACACGACCGACACGGCCGCGACCCTCGCCGCCGGTCGTCACGCGGACCTGTTGTGGCTCGAGAGCCCGAGCAACCCGCTGATCGAGATCACCGAGCTCGACCGGATCTGCGAACAGCTGCGTGAGGACCGCGTCAAGGTGGCGGTGGACTCGACGTTCGCCACGCCGCTGTTGCAGTCGCCCCTGGCGATGGGGGCGGACTTCTCGGTACACAGCGCCACCAAGTTCATCGGGGGACACAGCGACCTGATGCTCGGCCTCGTCGGTGCACGGGCCGAGGCCGACGTCCGCGAGCTGCGTCACGTGCGGGCGCAGCTCGGTGCCACGCCGGGGTCGCTCGAGGCGTTCCTCGCGTTGCGCGGGCTGCGGACGTTGCCGGTCCGCCTCGACGTCGCCCAGCACAACGCGATGGAGCTGGCCCACCGCCTCTCGGAGCACCCGGCCGTGTCGGTCGTCCACTACCCGGGCCTGGCGTCCGACCCGGGGCATGAACGTGCCGCGAGGTTCATGAGCGGGTTCGGGGCGATGTTGTCGTTCGAGCTCGACGGCACGCCCGAGGACGCGGACGCCCTCTGTCGGCGCGTGGAGGTCTTCACCCACGCCAAGAGCCTCGGTGGGGTCGAGAGCCTGATCGACCGCCGTGCCCGGTACGCCGGCTCCAGCGCCCCCGACACCCTGCTGCGGATCAGCGTCGGGTGCGAGCACGTCTCGGATCTGTGGGCGGACCTCTCCACCGCCCTGACCGGGTCGTCGTCGCGTTGACGCCGGTGGGCGCGGCGATCCGACGGGCGAGCCGGTTGTGGTGGACCCGATCGGATTCGAACCGACGACGTCCTGCTTGCAAAGCAGGTGCTCTGCCAGGCTGAGCTACGGGCCCCGGTGCGTGCGGTGCACGACGGCGCGTGGAGCGTAGGCCAGCGCGTCCGGCGTCGTCGACGCCGCCCCGATCCGTGGGCCTCCGGTCGGTCGGTGACCAGTAGCCTGGCCCGTGAGCCCGGTACCGGACCGCGGCCAGCGACTGCGAGGTCCCGAAGATGCGTGAAGCCGTCATCGTCGATGCCGTACGCACCCCGATCGGGAAGGGCAAGCCCGGCGGAGCGCTGAGCGGGTGGCACCCGGTCGACCTCCTCGCGCACACCCTGCAGGGCCTCGTCGAGCGCACCGGGGTCGATCCGGGGCGCATCGACGACGTCATCACCGGGTGCGTCACCCAGGCCGGCGAGCAGACGTTCAACGTCGGCCGGAACGCCGTGCTCGCGGCGGGGTTCCCGGAGTCGGTCCCGGCCACCACGATCGACCGGCAGTGCGGGTCGTCGCAGCAGGCGGTGCACTTCGCGGCGCAGGGCGTGATCGCCGGGGCCTACGACGTCGCGGTCGCCTCCGGGGTCGAGGTGATGTCCCGTGCCCCGATGGGCTCCTCGTTGGCCGGACAGGACCCGTTCGGCACCCGGATCCCGGAGCGCTACCCCGGCGGGCTGGTCCCGCAGGGGATCTCGGCGGAGCTCATCGCCGCGAAGTGGGGGTTCGACCGGGGCGCCGTCGACGCGTTCTCGGCCGAGTCGCACCGGCGTGCGGCGGCGGCACGGGCTGACGGGCGGCTGGCGGTCGAGCTCCTCGACGTCGGGGTGGACCGTGGTGAGGGACCCACCGGGGAGCCGCTCACCGGTGACGAGGGCGTCCGCGAGGGCACCAGCGTGGAGTCACTCGGGGCGTTGAAGCCCGTGTTCGAGGACGAACGTTGGCTGGAGCGGTTCCCTCAGCTGACGTGGGTGATCCACGCCGGGAACGCCTCGCAGCTCTCCGACGGCGCGTCCGCGGCGCTGATCATGGAACGGTCCGTCGCCGAGGAGCTCGGTCTCACCCCCCGCGCCCGACTCCACGCGTTCGCGGTGACCGGTGACGACCCGGTGTACATGCTCACCGGGGTGATCCCGGCGACGCGTCAGGTCCTCGACCGCGCCGGCCTCGGCCTCGACGACATCGACGCGTTCGAGGTCAACGAGGCGTTCGCCCCGGTCGTGCTGGCGTGGCTGGCGGAGATCGGTGCCGACCCTCAGCGGGTGAACGTCTTCGGCGGTGCGATCGCGAACGGCCACCCGCTGGGAGCCTCGGGGACGAAGCTCACCACGACCCTGTTGAACGTCCTGGAGCACACCGGGGGGCGGTTCGGGTTGCAGACGATGTGCGAGGGCGGCGGGATGGCGAACGCCACCGTGATCGAACGTCTCGGGTGACCGCCGACGCGGGACCGGTGAGGTGAGCAGACTCCTGCTGTGGGGGATCCCGGTGACCGCGGTGGCGGTCCTCGTCGGCGTGAACGCCGGGTGGCGGTGGGTGTTCGCCCCGTTGCTGGCGCTGGTGCTGCTGAGGTTCTCGCTCGCGTCGTTGCGGGTCCTGGTCACCGACGCGAAGGACCTCGCCGACGAGGGAGGGGCCGCCCCGGTCAGTCCCGACGAACGAACCCTGTTCTGGTGCGAGGAGTGCGGCACCGAGGTGCTGCTGGTGTTCCGCGGCACCGCGCGCGCCCCGAGCCACTGTGGGCAGCGGATGAACGAGCGCACGGAGATGCTGAACTGACGCCGCACTGACGCGACGGTGAACGGTGCGTTGCGCGGTCCACAACCTCGGCCGAGTTATCCACATTCCTGTGGACAAAGATGTGGATCAGCGGTGCAGAGCGGCCGGCTTCGTCCACAGGGCGCCGCCGACCCTCGCCACGGCAGGGTGGCACGGCGACGCCCATCGGCCGGTCAACGCCACTTCATCAGGAAGCCCAGGCCACCGGCGAGCATCACGAAGCCGGCGACCAGGCCCCAGTTCGAGCCGAACCACACCCACCCGCGCATCGCATCGCTGACGTCGGGGAGGTAGCCGACGAGGATCACCAGCAGCCCGGCGATCAACAGCCCCACGCCGGTGCGGGGGATCCACGCAGGGGACTCCGGGGGGAGCTTCTCCGGTGCGTGGGTCTCGTAGTCGCGGGGACGGTTCCGACCGCTCCGACGGTGCTTGCTCTTGGGCATCGTGCTCCCTCGGTTCTTCCCTCGCCGTCCCGGGTGTGCGCCGGGTGGGTGCCGGGTGGGTGCCGGGTGTCAGTGTGGTGGTCGCCCGGGCGCCACCGGCGGCCCGGAACCGCCGGCCCGGCGGGGTCGATCGTACCGGTGGCGGGCGTCACCCGGTCGTGCGTCGATACCCTCGCCGATGGCCATCGATCAGGCCTCAGGCCGGCCGAGCACGCATCGGTGAACCACGGGGGGCGCGGGCAGGTGACAGCGGTACGGGTCATACGTGGTCTGGGATGGGTGCTGGTCACCACCGGCGCCGTCGTCCTCCTCTACGTGGTGTACCTGCTGTGGTTCACGGGGTTGGAGACGGAGCGTGCACAGCGCGACCTCGCCGAGAGCTTCGCGGCCCCCGTCGAGGTCGATCCCGACGTCGGGTCGGGCGCCGACGACGCCGATGACACCGACGACGCCGACGACGCCGACGACGCCGACGACCAGGGTGACGACGCCGAGGAATCCGACGACGCGTCCGCCGACGACGCCGACGACGTCGGTACGGCGTACGCGGCGCTGTGGTTCGAGCGTGACGGGGAACTGATCGTGCGCGACGAGGTGCTCTACGTCGTCGACGGGGTGAGCCTCGACGTCCTGCGGGCCGGACCGGGGCACTACCCCTTCTCGGACCGGCCCGGTGGCGAGGGGAACCTCGCGATCGCCGGGCACCGCACCACCTACGGCTCGCCGTTCTGGGCGGTGAACGAACTCGAGGAGGGCGACACCATCCACGTCCTGGACCGGGACGGTCGTGAGTGGGTGTACGACTACCGCGAGCAGCGGGTGGTGCAGCCCACCGAGACGTGGGTCGTCGACGAGGACCCCCTCGGGACCGGTGAGCCCACGATCACGCTGACGACCTGCCACCCGCGCGGCAGTGCCGCCCAGCGACTCGTGGTGTGGGGCGAGCTCCGTGGTGAGCCGATCGAGTCCGTCGCCGACGGCGACGTCGAAGACGAACTGGCGGAGGCGTGATGGGTACCGATCAGTCGCACGACGACGCCGGGGCGGGTCACCGACCACGCCGGCGGGTGTTGCGCGCCCTGGTGTGGGCCGTGGTGATCGCCGCGGTCGTCGTCTCGCTGTTCACCTGGGTGTTCCCGTGGGTCGAGTCGATGCAGCAGGACCCGACGATGGCGGCTCACCTGCTCCGGGCGCCGAGGTAGCGGGCGACGGCGCGCAGCGCGGCGTCGACGTCGGTGTCGACGCTGAGCCCGTCCAGGGCGGTGACCGCCTCGGACACCGCGTCGGCGACGTACCGTTCGGCGGCCGAGCGGGCCCCGCTGGCTTCGATCAGCTCACGCAGCCGGACGGCGCCCGCCTCGGTGAGGGCGGCGTCCCCGAGCCCGTCGAGGAGCTCGCGGCGTTCCGCGGCGTCGAGGCGTTCGGCGGCCTCGGCGACCAGCAGGGTCCGCTTCCCCTCGACGAGGTCCGACGACACCGACTTCCCGGTGGTCCGGGGGTCACCGAAGACGCCCAGCAGGTCGTCACGGACCTGGAAGGCGCGGCCCAGCGGGTCACCGAAGGCCTGCAACGCGTCGATGAGCGGCGTGTCGGCCCCCGCCAGGGCGGCGCCGACCTGCAGGGGACGGGTCACCGAGTACCGCCCCGACTTCAACGTGGCCACCGTGAGGGCGAGGTCACGCCCGACGGAGCGGCTCGCGGCGGCGTGCAGGTCCAGGACCTGGCCGGCCATCACCTCCTCGCGGAGCTCGGTGAACCGCCGGAACCCGGCCAGCAGCTGTGGCGGTGCGACGTCGGCGTCGAGGAAGAGCTCGTCGGCGTACACGAAGGCGAGGTCGCCGAGGAGGATCCCGATCGCGTCGCCGTAGGTCCGTGCGTCGCCGGCGTGGCGTGCGTCGCGGTGCGCGTCGGTGAAGCGCCGGTGCACCGAAGGCCGGCCACGGCGGGACTCGGCGCGGTCGATGACGTCGTCGTGCACCAGCGCGCAGGTGTGCAGCAGCTCGAGGGCGAGCGCCGGGCCCATCGCCTCACTGTGCCGCCGTCCCCCGCCGGCGGCGTACCCCAACAGCAGCAGTGCGGGGCGGATGCGCTTCCCCGACGCGGTGAACGCGGCGAGCTCGTCGGCCAGCGGTGCCAGGACCGGGTGCAGCCCCACGAGCCTCGGCAGGATGCGGTCCAGCGCACGCGCCAGGGCGTCGTCGACGGCGTGCCGCAGCTCGCGGAGTTCCGCCGGGGTGGGATCGGTGTGCACACGGCCTCGCGGCGGATCGGCGTCGGTGTCGCCGCCGCGGACGCGGCGGCGGGGATGGACGCTACCCCGACAGCGCATCGCCGTACGTCGTGGCGGCGGGATGGCACACTGCAACGACCCGGGGGCGCACGCCCCGGTGCAGGTGATCGCGGACCCGGACGGGTCGGCCGCGGCGTACGACCGGAGGCGACGGCACCCATGACGCAGGACACGCCGCTCGATCTCCTCATCGTCGACAACTACGACTCGTTCACCTACAACCTCGTGCAGCAGTTCGGCGAGCTCGGGGCCCGTGTCGAGGTCCGGAGAAACGACGCCTTCGAGGTCGACGACGTCGTGGCCGACCCGCCCGACGGGGTGGTGATCTCGCCCGGGCCGGGGACCCCGGCCGACGCCGCGCTCTCCAACGACGTCGTGCGCCGGCTCGCCGGCGTCCGGCCGGTGTTCGGCGTGTGCCTGGGGCTGCAGTGCATCGCCGAGGTGTTCGGGGGCCGGATCGTCCGCGCGCCGGTGCTTATGCACGGCAAGACGTCGTTGATCCACCACGACGGTGTGGGGGTGTTCGCCGGGCTCCCGATGCCGTTCGAGGCGACCCGGTACCACTCGCTCGTGGTCGATGCCGCCACCGCACCGGACGTCCTCGAGGTCACCGCCCGGACCGCCGACGGCCTGATCATGGGGATGCGTCACCGCGAGCTGGACGTCGAGGGGGTGCAGTTCCACCCGGAGTCGATCCTCACCGACGTCGGCACCCGCCTGCTCGGGACGTTCCTCGCCCGGTGCGCGGCGGCACGCGCCGCACGGCAGGCCACCGCCGACCCGGTCCGCGGCTGACTCAGATCGCCTCGCGCCGCAGGGCGTCGAGGGCCTCGTCGAGGGTGGCCACCCCGATGACGGAGAGTCCGTCCGGCGCTGTCTCGCGGGCGGCGTCGAGCTGCAGCTGCGGGACGAGGACGACGTCGGCGCCGAACGCGGCAGCGGCCTGCATCTTCTCGGGGATCCCCCCGACCGGGCCGACGCGTCCGTCGGCGTCGAGGGTCCCGGTGCCGACGACGGTGCGGTGTCCGAGGAGGTCCTCGTCGCTGAGGAGGTCGAACACGGTGAGTGCGACCATCAGGCCGGCGCTGGGGCCGCCGATCCCGATCCCCTCCACCAGGGAGATCTCGAACGGCAACTCCACGTCGTCGACGGCGGTCTCGATCCCGACCCCGAGCCGGACGTCGCCCTCACCGGTGACGTCGTCGAGCTCGGCGACCAGTTCGAGGACCTCGCCGTTCCGCCGCACCGTCAGGTGGAGCTCGTCGCCGACGGCGGCCTCTCGGGTCAGGTGCTGTAGCTGTTCGGCGGCGGTGAGCTCCTCGCCGTCGGCGGTCTTCACGACGTCGCCGGGGAGCAGCACCCCGTCGGCGGGTGATCCCGGCAGGACCTCGACCACCACGACCTCGGTGACCAGCACGGTGTCGGCGCCGGCGGCGGTGGCCCCGATGGCGGCGGCGACGTCGAACTGCCGGGAGAAGCGCTCGCGTTCGCCACGGAGGAACTCGCGTCGGTCGATCCCCGGGGGGTAGACCTCGTGGTACGGGGTGAGGTCACGGTCCCGGTCGAGGAACGCCGTCAGCGTCGTCAGCGGCGGGGGACGCTGGTTCGACACGGTGAGGATCGCGGTCGTCCCCGACAGCTCGGTGACGTCGACGCCTTCGATGGTGACCAACGGCTCGATCGGTCGGGGCTCACCGGGCACGACCTCGACGACCGGCATCGGCACGACCAGCGCCGCCCAGGCGACGAGGGCCGAGGTGGCGGCGAAGAACGCGCTGCGCGAGAGGACGCGCCGACGGAGCCGGCGGTGGGGGGTCGCGTCGGCGCGGCTCACGCCCGTCCTCCGGCATCGTCGCCGGCGCCGGCCAGGGGGGGCTCGGATCGTGCCCGTGACGTCGGGCTCCCGGACGTCCGGTGGCGCCGCAACGCACGCAGCGCGTCGGCGACGTCGGCCTCGGTGAGGACCGTCGGTGGTCCGTCGACGACCCCCACGGGGCGGTCGCCGTCACGGAACTGCGCGACCAGGGTGTGCAGGTCGTCGTCGAGGTGGACCCACGACACCGGCTCGGTCGCGGTCGGCGCCGCTGCAGCGGGCGTCCCCGAGGTGTGGGCCAGGACGTCGGCGACCCGGCTGCCGCTGAGGACGGCGTCGAGCTCCGCCTGGCGCAGCTCCGAGGTCGCGGCGTGGAACAGCCCCGCCGCCGTGACGATCAGGACCCCGGCGACGGCGACCGCCGTGAGGGTGTCGGCGGCGGGACGGGTGGCGATCCACACCGCCGACGCCACGAGGACCAGCGCCAGCAGCTGCCCGGCCCGCACCGAGGCACGGAGCGCCTTCAGCCGGTCCCCGAGCACCATCCACAGCACCGCACGCAGCACCCGGCCACCGTCCAGGGGTGCGCCGGGGACGATGTTGAACACGGCGAGGGCGAGGTTCCACCACCCCAGGATCCCGGCGACCTCGGCGATCTGCGCCCCGACGGGTCCCGTGACGAGGTCGCCGACGAACGTGGCGGTGACGCCGGCGGCCGCGGCGGCGACGAGGCTGACGTACGGCCCGACCGCCGCGACCGCGAGTTCGTCGCGCGCCGTGGGGGCCGTGGCGTGCATCTCGGTCACCCCGCCGAACAGCAGCAGGGTGATCGCGTCCACCTCGATGCCGCGGTGGCGGGCCTCCAGCGCGTGGGCGAGTTCGTGCAGCAGCGTGGTGAGCACCACCAGCGCCGCGGTCGCCGCTCCCATCACCACCGCCGTGGCCAGCCCGTGGGCAGGGGTGAATCGAGCCGCGAACACCCACAGCAGCAGCGCGACGAGCAGCACCAGTGACGGGTCGAGGCGGAGCTCGAACCCACGGATCTCGGCGACGCGGAGTGGGCGGTACGGCATGGGCGGACGGTACCGGGACCGACGAACGGGCAGCTGAGAGCTTCCGTCGCGGCGGCGTCGCGGTTACGGTGCCGGCATGAGCCTCAACGACACGCAGATCCGAGACCTCATCCACTTCACCGACCCGCAGGGCGTGCTGACGTTCACCGTCGGGCATACCCCTGCGCAGGCGGCCGATCCGCAACCGACGACCCCGATCGAGTTGCGGAACCAGGTCAAGGCCCTTCTCGGCGAGCTCGCCGAGAAGGATCCGGACACCGCCCGCGCCGTGGAGCGACGCATCGACCACCTCGACGCGGAGCTCGATGACCTCCTCGACCCGTCGAGCTCCGGTCGGGGTCGGGCGCTGTACGTCGCGGTCGGCTCCGGCGAGACCGAGCGGCTCACCCTGCAGGTCCCGCTCCCCGACCGGGTGGTGCACGACACCTCGGCGTACGTGCGCCCGTTGGTCGCCGCGCTCGATGAGGGGCGCCCCGCCGGGGTGCTGGTGGTCACCGGTGACCACACCCGTCTGCTGCGGTGGACGATGGGCGACGTGGAGGAGCTCGACGCCTCGGTGTTCGAGCTCAGCGACGACGCCGGTGCCCGGGACAAGGCCGGCCCCTCACCGGGGAACCCCCGTCACCCCCACCACGGCTTCGTCGACCGCGACCGTTTCGAGGACCGGGTCGAGGAGAACCGTTTCCGGCACCTGCGGGACGTCGCCGAGGACACCCTGGCACGGGCCAAGGAGGAGGGGTGGGACCGCCTCGTCGTGTCGGCACCACCCAAGCTCCGCGAGTCGATGCGGTCCCTGTTGGAGGTCAACGGCGGACCACGCATCGTCGTCGCCGACACCGCCTGGGAGGAGGCACCGCGTCACCACCTTGCGGTGAACACCTGGGAGCTGCTGCGCACCGTCCGGCGGGACCGGGAGCAGGATCTGGTCGACACGGTGCTCGAACGCGCCCTCGGTGGCGGCGCCGGCGCCCTGGGCCTGGACGCGGTGTGTGCGGCGTTGAACGAGGGACGGGTCTCGCGACTGCTCTACGACGCCGAGCTGGACCTGGAGGGCTACGTCGGTGCCGACGGCACGCTCTACCCGCCCACGGCCGAGGTCGACGACGCCCGCCTGGACCGACTCTTCGTGGAGCGGCTCCTGGAGAAGTCGTTGACGACGTCGGCCTCGGTGACCCCGCTGGGGGCGGACACCGCGGCGCCGCTGGGACCCTACGACCGGGTTGGTGCGATCCTTCGCTGGTGAGCCGGTGGTGACACCGCCGTTCGTCGGCGGCGCGGTCACGCAGCGTGGATACCGTCGTCCCGTCGCGCCACGGCGGGGATCATCCCCACGTCGCGACGACCGTCGAGGTGATCGAGTGACCGATCCTCAGCAGCTCCGTGCCCGGGCCGACGAGGTCTTCGAACGCCATGAGTCCGGTGACCTCGAGGGCGCCCTCGACGCAGCCGACGCCCTCCTCGCCGCGTCGGCGTCGTTGTCGGTCGACGACCCGGTGGTACGGGAGTCGGTGTTCGCCGCGCGGTTCGAACGTGGGGTGCTGCTCACCGAGCTCGGTGACCTCGCCGCCGCGGCCGAGGCGTACGCCGAGGCGGCGGCGACCCCCGCCGACCTCACCGATCCCGATCAACGCCACGAGGTCGTGATGGCGGAGCTGAACCGGGCGGTCCTCGCCGACGCCGTCGGGCGGCACGACGAGGCCCTCGACACCTACGACGCGATCGTCACGAGGTTCGCCGCCGCCGCCGACCCGGTCACCGCCGAGCTCGTCGTGCGGGCACGGGTGAACCGCGCCGCCGCCCTCCTCGCCCTCGACCGGGTGGCCGAGGCGCTGGCGGCGTCGGAGACCCTCGTCGCCGACCTCGACGGGGCGCAGCCCGGTGAGGCCGAGCAGCTCGCGATGGCGGTGCGCATCCGGGCCTCGGCGTTGCGGGCCATGGACCGCGCCGACGAGGCGGCGGCGGCGTTGGTCGCCGTCGAGCGGTGCAACGCCGAGGATCCGGCGGCCCGGGTGCAGGTCGTCGCGGCCCAGGCCGACCGTGTCCGGTGGCTGTCCGACCTCGGACGACACGACGAGGCCGACGACCTCGTCACCGCCGTGGTGCGACGCTTCGGTGATGATCCCGAGGTGGCCGGGGCCGTCGAGGAGCTGAGGCGGATGCCGCACCGGGACGTGGACCCACCGACTCGTGGCCACGACAGGTGAGGCCGCGGGGAGAGCGCGACGGCGGAGACCGTGTGGTGGGTCAGGCCCCGGCCGACTCGGCATCGTCGAGGGCGGCGAGGAGGGACTGGCGTGCCCGGGCCACGCGCGAACGGATCGTGCCGACGGGAACGCCCGCGGCTCGGGCGGCGTCCTGGTAGTTGAAGCCCAGGAGCTGGGTGAGGACGAAGGCTTCGCGGCGCGGCAGCGGGAGCTCGGCGATCAGGTGCCGCACCGCGACGGCGTCCGTGGCGTTCGGGGTGTCGCGTCGGTGGGGGGCGGCGAGCCGGCGATGTCGCTGGCGGCGCCGGATCTCGTCGACGGCGACGTTCCGTGCCACGGCGAGGAGCCATGTCCGGGCACGTGCGTCGCCGCGGAACGTCGGGACGCTACGCATCGCTCGCAGGTACACCTCCTGGGTGAGGTCGTCGGCGGCGTCACGGTCGACGAGGTGGGCGCAGAACCGCCAGACGTCGGACTGCGTCGCCCGCACGAAGGCCGAGAGCGCGAGGCGATCACCGTCGGCTGCCGCGATCAGCAGCCGGGTCTCGTCGTCCATCGACCGTGTGCTCCGTCGTTCGTCGACGCCGTGTCCTCACCGGTGTGGTCACGAGGGTAGGCGCCCGACCGGGGGGCTCCCGCCCCCGGTCGACAGGTCGCACGCCGGCCAGCGTGCCGCACGCCCGATCCGGACCGCCCCTGGCGCCGGGGCCGTCAGCAGGCGCCGGGAACCGAAGCGGCTCCCCGGACGACTCCTGTCGAGGAAGTCGAGGAACCGGAAGATGAAGCGGTGCAGTGGAAGAAGGAGGCACGGGATGAGCCTGGTGGGGGGGTCGTGGTGCGAGCGGGTCCGGGAGGCGGTGTCGGCGGAGATCGACGGTGAGGCGACCGGGGTCGACGGCGACGTCGTCGACGCCCACCTGGCGGTGTGTGGTGGCTGCGGACGCTTCGCGGCCCGTGCCGCCGATGTCACGCGGTACGGCCGGGTCGCCCCCGTCAGGGTCCCGGACCGTTCGGCGGCGATCGTCGCCGCCGTCGCCGCCGACGCCGCCGGCGTGCGGGCGTTGCCGGTGATGCGTGGACTCACCGCGGCCGCGGGTGCCGTCCAGCTCGCACTCGCGCTGCCGGCGTTGCTGTTCGCGAGCGGGGCACACGTGCACCTCGTCCGGGAGCTGGGCGCGCTCCAACTCGCCGTAGCGGTCGGGTTCCTCGTCGCGGCGTGGCAGCCACGCCGCGCGGCGGGCCTCCTCCCGGTCGCCCTGGTGGTCGCCGTCGCCGGCGCCGCAGTGGCCGTCGTCGATCTCCTCACCGGAGCGACCACGGTAACGGCCGAGCTCGCTCACCTGCCGGAGCTGTTGGGGATGGTGGTGCTGTGGTACCTCGTGAAGGCAACGCCGTCCGGTGCGTCGCTGCGTACGACGGTCCCGGCGTGACGAGCCGGATGCGCTGGAGCCGGACCGCCGCGGTGGCGGCGCTCACGCTGTGCGCGTTCGTCATCGCGGCGCCGGTGGCGGCGTTCGGGCACGCCTACCTCATCGACGTCACCCCGGGCGACGGTGCGGTGCTGCAGGACCCGCCGGACGAGGTCCGGATCGTGTTCAACGAACCGGTGGAGCTCCCCACCGGTGGGTTGCGGGTGTTCGACCGCGACGTCACGCGGGTCGACGAGGGCCGGGTCGACGGGACGTCGGCCGACGAGATCGCCGTGACACTCCCCGAACTCGACGACGGCGGGTACGTCGTCTCGTACCGGGTGATCTCGGCGGACGGCCACCCGGTCGCCGGGGTGACCACCTTCAGCGTCGGCGACGACGCGGTCGACGCCGACGTCGTCGCCCAGGTCGCGTCGGACGCCGAGTCTCCGCTGGCGACCGCCCTCGGGCGGGGGCTGCGCGCGTTGGGCTACGCCGCCGGCCTGCTGGCCGTGGGGTCGCTGGTGTTCGCCACCCTGGTGGCCTCCGACGTCACCGACCGTCGTCGGTGCCGGGTGGTCGGGGTGGCCGCCGGGCTCGTCGCGGCGCTCGTCGCGATGCTGGCGATCCCGGTGCAGGCGGTGACCCTCAGCGGGGCGGTCTCGGCCGCCGTCGACCCCGGGCTCGTCACCGAGGTCGTCGCGTCGTCGTTCGGCCTCGCCGCGGTGCTGCGTGTCGTCGCGCTCCTGTCGCTGGTGGCGTTGTGGGCGGCGGCGGCACCGGTCGCGGCGTGGGTGCCAGCAGCGGCGGTGATCGGTTCGTACCTGCTGGACGGCCACCAGCGCACCACCGAGCCGGCGGCGGTGGTCGCCGCCGCCGACGCGGTCCACCTCGCGGCGGCGTCGGTGTGGTTCGCCGGCGTTGTCCTGCTCGCCTGGGGGATCCGGCGGCGGGGGGAGGAACACCCGGCCCGGGCCGCAGAACTGGTGTCGCGGTTCTCGACGGTGGCACTGGTCTCGGTCGTGTTGCTCACGCTCGCCGGGGTGGCGATGGCCGTGCCGTTGGTCGGAACACCCGGGGCGTTGACCTCGACGACGTACGGCTGGTTGCTCCTCGCCAAGACCGGTGTGGTCCTCGTCGTCCTCGTCGTCGCGGTGGTGAACCGGCGGGCGTTGTTGCCTCGCGTCGTCGCCGCCGAAGCCGGTGAGGTCCCGGCCGCGTGGCGACGGTTGACCTCGGCGCTGCGGATCGAGGCCGTCCTGCTGGTGGGGGTCCTGGCGGTGACCGGGGTGCTGTCGTCGACGCAGCCGGCCTCGGAGGCCGCCGGGCTCGGTGGGTGGTACGAGGTCACCGCCGAACTCGGCGAGGACGAGGTCGTCCTCGTCGTCGATCCGAACCGCGTCGGCCGCAACACCCTGCACCTGTTCGTCCTCGACGCCACCGGGCGCCCGTCCGAGGACGTCGAGGAGGTGACGCTTCAGCTGTCGTTCCCCGGCGAGGACCTGGGTCCGATCCCGGTCGAACCGAACTTCGCCGGGCCCGGTCACTGGATCGCGAGCATCGACGACCTCGTGTTCGCCGGCGACTGGGAGTTTCGGATCGTCGCCGGGTACGACCGGTTCACCGAGGTATCGACCCGTGTCGTCGTCCCGGTCGCGGGGTGACTGCCACGCCGCGTCCTCGTCACCGACTTCCCCGAGCCCCGAGGTGGCATCCACGAAACGCGTGTTCCACCACCTCGCTGCGACGTCGACGGTGGTCGTGGTCCTGCTGCTGTCGGCCGCTGCCCCGGCGGCGGCACACCCGTACGTGCACGGCGGTGAGCTCCCGGTCGACTCCCTGGCGACGATGGACCTCGACCTGGCACACGGCTGTGACCCCGGTCACGCCGGTGACGAAGAGATCACCACCGAGGTCGCGATCGAGGTCCCCGAGTGGCTGCGCATCGTCGAGGTCGAGGACCACCCCGGGTGGGACGTCGAGATCGCGCGCGACGACGACGGCGCCGCCGAGGTGGTGTCGTTCCACGACGACGGTGCACAGGAACGCGCCCCGGTGTTCACCCTCGACGTCGTCGCGACCGGTGAGGTCGGCGAGACGCGGTACCTGGGGGTGTTCCAGGGTTGCGACGACACCTCGCACCGCTGGATCGGTACCGATGAGGAGCCCGCGGACGAGCCGGCGGTCGGGGTGACCCTCACCGAAGCGGATCCGTCCTCCCCACCGCCGCCCCCGGAGGCGGCGGACGACGACGCGGCCGACGATGCGGCCGATGACGTCGGCGTGGCGGACGATGCGGCCGATGACGTCGGTGTGGCGGACGACGCGACCGACGCGGAGGACACGGACGTCGATGACGCCGGTACGCCGGATGAGGACCCGGACACCGCTGCCGGCGAGGACGCCGACGCGTTGGCCGTCGACGACACCGACGACGCCGGGTCGCCCACCACCGGGCTCGTCGCCGTCGTGATCGCGGCGATCGCGGCGGTCGCCGGCTTCGTCGTCGTCCGGCGCCTGCGGGGACGATGAGCTCCGCCCCGTCGTTCAGGCGTCGGTGTCCTCCTCGTCCGGATCCTCCTCGCCGTCCTCGTCGTCCGGCTCCTCGGGTTCGGGTTCGGGTTCGGGCTCGGGGGCCGGCTGCGGGGCCGGTGGGTCCTCGTCGTCCGGCTCCTCGGGTTCGGGTTCGGGCTCGGGGCCCCGGGAGACCACGATCGTGACGATGCTCCCGACCGGGACCTCCTCGCCGGGCTCCGGGTCCTGGGAGATCACGTCGCCCTCGGGGACCGTCGGGGAGTACTCGCGTTCGATGTTGACCTCCAGGCCCTGGTCCCGGAGGCGTTCGAGTGCCTCGTCCTCGGAGTAGTTCACCACCGGTCGGACCCGCACGGTCTCCTCACCCTCGCTGACCACGTAGTCCACGGTCGAGTCCAGGGGGACCTCGACGCCCTCCTCGGGATCGGAGGCGATCACGATCCCGGCGTCGAACTCGTCGCTGGGCTGGGTCTGGCGGTCACCGCGGATCAGGCCGGCCTCACGGATCGCCGCCAGTGCCTCCTCCTCGGTGAGCCCGACGATCCCCGGGACACGGGTGAGCTCCGGGCCGGTGCTGACCTGAAGCACGACGACGCTGCCCTCCTCGGCGTCGGTCCCCCCGGCCGGGTCCTGGGAGACGACCCGGCCCTCCTCGACGTCGTCGTCGCTGACGCGGCGCACGTCGGGTACGAAGCCGTCGGCGGCGAGCGCTGCGACCGCCTCCTCCTCGACCTCGCCGACGACGTCGGGGACACTCACCAGCAGGACGTCATCGCCGCCGCGGATGATCGAGGCCAGCGCCAACGCTCCGCTGACCAGGGCGAGGAGCCCCAGCAGGATCACCAGCGCGTAGATGATGCCCCGCCGGCGGCGCTGGACCTCGTGGCTCGCGGTGGCCCGGGTCGTCGGGTCGGGCTGCAGCAGCGCGGTGTCGTCGGCGGTGAGCACCGCAGGGGCCGCGACGGGGCGTCCGACCCGGGCGTTGGCGACGTCGGCGCGCATCTCCTCGGCGTCCTGGTAACGGTTCGCCGGGTTCTTCGCCAACGCCCGCATCGTCACCGCCTCGGCAGCCGGGGAGATCGACGCGTCGAGTTCGCGGGGCGGACGTGGTGCCTCCTGGACGTGCTGGTAGGCGACGGTGACCGCCGATTCGCCGCTGAACGGCTGTTGGCCGGTGAGCGCCTCGTAGAGCACCACGCCGAGGGAGTACAGGTCGCTGCGCGGGTCGATCTCGCGGCCCTGGGCCTGCTCCGGGGAGAGGTACGCGGCGGTGCCCAGCACCGCCGCGGTCCGGGTCACCGTCTCGTTCCCGATCGCCCGGGCGATCCCGAAGTCGGTGACCTTCACCGTCCCGTCGTCGGCCAGCAGGATGTTTCCGGGCTTGATGTCACGGTGGATCAGTCCGCGGCCATGGGCGTAGGCCAGTGCGGCGCAGACGTCGGCGGCGACCTCCAGCGCCCGGTCCTCGGTGAGCCCGCCGGCGTCGATCGCCTCCTGCAGCGAACGTCCCTCGACGAGCTCCATGACGATGTAGGACTGGCCCTCGTCGAGCCCGGTGTCGTACACGGCGACGAGGTTGGGGTGGTTGAGCCGGGCGACGTGCCGCGCCTCGTCGTTGAACCGCCGGGTGAACGCGTCGTCCTCACGGAACCGGTCGAGGAGGAGCTTCACCGCGACCTCGCGGTCCAGGGTCCGGTCGTGGGCGGCGTACACCTCCGCCATCCCGCCACGGCCGAGGACCCGCCGCAGCTCGTACCGCCCGGCGAGGACGCGTCCTTCGCTCACGTGGTTCTCCCTGGTTCCAGGACGGCGGCACACCCGCGGGCGCGGCCGAGGTTACCAACGGGGGTTCACCGGCCCTCGACGCCGGCTCGCAGCACCGCGCGGGCGATCGGGGCGGCCACCCCACCCCCGGTCGCCCCTGCGCCGGCGTCGGGGACGACGACGGCGACCGCGACGTCGTCGCCGGCGAACCCGACGAACCACGCCGTCGGGGTCTCGCCGTCCTGGGCGGTGCCGGTCTTGCCGCCGACCTCGACGCCGTCGATCGCGGCGGCGGTCCCCGTCCCCGAGCGGACGGTGTCGAGCATCATCTGGCGCAGCTGGGCGGCGGTGCGTGGCGACACCGCGGTCCCCGACCCGGGCGGGTCACGCCAACGCCCCGGCTGGGCCCGGGCGATCGGCTGGCCGTCCGGGTCGCGGACCTGATCGACCACGTGCGCCTCGGTGAGCTCACCGCCGTTGGCCACGGCCGCCGCGATGAGCGCGAAGTGCATCGCGGTGGCACGCACGTCGCGCTGGCCGATCGCGCTCTGGGCCAGTGACGGCGTGTCGAGGTCGCCGGGGAAGACACTGGTCGCCACGCTGAGCTCGTACGGGGGTTGGTGGTTGAACCCGAACCGCTCGGCCTGTGCCCGCAACGCCTCGTCACCGAGCTGCACGCCGAGCTCGGCGTACACGGTGTTGCACGAGACCCGGAACGCGTCGGCCAGCGAGATCTCGTTCCCGTCGGCGCACACCCCTCCCCCGAAGTTGCGGATGTCGGCGGTGGTCTGCGGGACGTCGTACACGGCCTCGTCGGCGAACATCGAGTCCGGGTCCATCCCGGCCTCCAGAGCCGCGGCGGTGACCAGGATCTTGAACACCGACCCGGGTGGGTAGGTCTCGGAGGTGGCGCGGTCCAACAGCGGGCGGTCCGGGTCGTCCTGCAACCTGGCCCACGCCTCGTTGATGGTGCGCGGGTCGTGGCTGGAGAGCGGGTCCGGATCGAACGTCGGGTTGGCGTAGCTGGCCAGCACCGCGCCGGTGGACGGTTCGATCGCGACCACGGCGCCGGTGCGACCGTCGAGCGCGTCGTGGGCGGCCTGCTGCACCCGCGCGTCGATGGTGAGCTCGACGGCGTTGCCGGCGCGTTGCGAGCGCCCCAGCAGCTCGCCGAGGTTCTGGGCGATCACCTCGGTGGGTCGGCCGGTGAGCTCCTCGTTGAGGGCCCGTTCCAGACCGGAGCGTTGCAACACCAGCGAGTAGTACCCGGTGAGGTGGGCGTACAACGGGCCCTGCGGGTACTCACGGCGGTAGCGGAACTCGCCCTCGGTGGGGGTGCTCAGCGCGACGGCCTCCTCGCCGACGACGAGCGGTCCCCGTTCGATCGCGTACTCGCGGACGATCACGCGGCGGTTCGCCGGGTGGTTTGCCAGGTCGTCACCGGAGATCAGGGCGAGGACGTTGAGGTTCACGAACAACGCCCCGAACAGCACCAGCAACGCGATCGAGATCCGGTGGATCTGTGGGGTCATCGGTTCACCCCGGTCGTGTCGTCGCTGCCGGTGGTTCGCCGACGGGTCATCGATCCCCGGCCGGTCGCCGGCCGGCGGGAGGTGGCGCCGACGGCGGCGGCGCGGGTCTCGTCGGAGATGCGCAGCAGCAGGGCGAGCAGGAGGTAGTTCGCCACCAGCGAGGAGCCGCCGTACGAGACGAACGGCAGCGTGATCCCGGTGAGCGGGACGAGCCGGGTGAGCCCACCGACGATGACGAACACCTGGATCGCGAAGGTGACGGTGAGGCCGACCGCCAGCAGCGTGGAGAACTCGTCACGCGCCCGGACCGCGATCCGCAACCCGCGGGTGACCAGCACCAGGAACAGCAGCAGGACGGCGGTGGCGCCCAGGAGGCCGAGCTCCTCGGCGATCACGACGAAGATCGCGTCGGTGGCGGAGAACGGGACGTCCTGGGGGCGCCCGAACCCGAGCCCGGTCCCGGTCAGCCCGCCGGTCCCGACCGCGAACAGGCTCTGGGCGAGCTGGTACCCGGCCCCGGTGATGTCGGCCCACGGGTCGAGCCAGATCCGGACCCGGACCCGGACGTGACCGAAGAGGTTGTAGGCCAGCCAGGCGCCGAGCCCGAACGCCGCCGCGCCGAACGCCGGGTAGGCCAGTCGACCGGTGGCGACGTAGAGCAGCGCGATGAACGCCCCGAAGAACAGCAGTGCGGTCCCCAGGTCGCGCAGGCCCGCCATGATCACCAGCGCCATCCCGGCGGCGAGGACCACCGGGGCCAGGTGCCGGGCGGCGGGTACGAGCATCGGGCCGACCCGTTGCGTCGCGACGGCCAGCAGGGCGCGGTTGCGCTCGAGGTATCCGGCGAGGAACACCACCATCGTGAGCTTGGCGACCTCACCGGGCTGGAACCGCATCCCGAACACGTCGATCCACAGCTGAGCGCCGTTGATCACCCCCGCGGTGAGACCGGGGACCAGCGGCAGCACCAGCAGGACGAGGGTGAGGAGCCCGAAGGTGTACTGGTAGCGGGCGAGGTCGCGCACGCGGCGTACCAGCAGGACCGCGGCGCAGAACACCCCGACCGAGACGGCGGTCCACACCGTCTGCGCGGCGGCGAGCTCACTCCCGGTGGCGAGGTCGACCCGGCGCACCAGGACGAGCCCCAGGCCGTTGAGCAGCAGCACGGTCGGCAACAGCGTCGGGTCGGCGTGGGGGGCGGCGGCCCGGACCGCGACGTGGGCGACGACCGCGATCACGATCAGCGCCATCACGGTGATCACGGTGGTCGGGGGGAGCTGGGGGCTGTGTGACCACCCGAGGATGGCGGAGGCGGTGGCGGTGATCACCACCGCACCGGCCAGGAGCCTGGCCTCCCGGGCACGGATCGCGGCCGACGAGCCCTCCGGGGACGTCACGGCACCCCAGACCCGGTGGCCGCACCCACCTCGTCGCCGGCGTCGCCGTCCGCGTCATCGTCCCCGGGGGTGTCGGCGTCGTCACCGGGGTCGTCGTCGGCCTCGTCGCGGATCGGGATGCCGCTGACGATCCGACGGGCGTCGGCGAGGTCGGTGGCGGGACGGCCGGCCTCCAGGCTGGGCAGGTACCAGGGCTGGACGTCGTCGGTGCTGACCTCGGTGCGTTCGCGGACCCGGTAGAGGTCGACCGGTCCGACGCTGGCGTCGATGCCCTGGAAGATCGCGACCTCCCCGGAGTCGACGGCGACGAAGTAGCTGCGCGACAGCAGGAACTGGCCCCCCGCCCACACACCGCCGACGAGGAGGGCGATCCCGACCACGATCGCCGTCGCCCGGCCGAGGATCGCCCCCACCCGGCGCGGCTCCTCGTCGGCCTCGCCGACCGGCCCGGACCGGGTGAGCGCACCGAGCCGGCCGAGGTCGCCGGCCCAGTTCCCGGACCCGCCGTCGTCACGGGTGGAGATCGTCACCGTCGCTCCACCGGAGCGCGGAGCCGTGGGCGCGACGGCCTCGGCCTCCGAGTCCTCGTACCGCAGCAGGACGACGGTGATGTTGTCGGGGCCGCCCGCCTCGTTGGCGCGGTCGACCAGTGCCCGCACCGTCTCGTCCGGGTCGTCGGTGGCGGCGAGCACCTCGGCGATCTCGCCGTCGTCGACGACGCCGGTGAGGCCGTCGGAGCACAGCAGGATCTGGTCGCCGGGGGCGAGCTCGAGGGTCATGGAGTCGACGTCGACCTCCGGGGAGACGCCGATCGCCCGGGTGATGATGGACCGCTGGGGGTGGCTCTGGGCCTCCTCCTCGGTGATCTGCCCCTCGTCGACGAGGTGCTGGACGAGGGTGTGGTCATCGGTGAGCTGCGAGAACTGTCCGTCGCGGAGCAGGTAGGCCCGGGAGTCACCGACGTGCGCGACGTGCAACCGGCGGCCCTCGACGAGGACGGCGGTGAGCGTGGTGCCCATGCCGCGGTAGGAGGGGTTGTCACGGGCGAGCTGGGAGACCGTGTCGTTCGCGGCGACGACGGCGTCCCGGAGCGCCGCGGCGGCCTCCGCCGCGTCGTCGAAGATCCGGCTGTCGAGGGCCTCGATCGGCTCGAGGGCGGTGGCGGAGGCGACCTCCCCGGCGAGGTGGCCACCCATCCCGTCGGCGACGGCGAACACGCTCTCGCGAAGCAGCAGC
>SLDB01000162.1 GCA_007125475.1 Nitriliruptoraceae bacterium
GCGGCGTTCGCCTACCGCCACTCGATCGGGATGCGCTACGCCTACCCGGACAACGACCTCTCGTTCGCCGGGAACTTCCTGAACATGATGTGGAAGACCACCGAGCTGAAGTACGAGCCGGACCCGGTCCTCGAGAAGGCGATCGACACCCTCCTCATCCTGCACGCCGACCACGAGCAGAACTGCTCGACGACGACGATGCGCGTGATCGGCTCCTCGGACGCCGACCCCTACTCGGCGGCGGCCGGTGCCTCGGCGGCGCTCTACGGCCCCAAGCACGGCGGGGCGAACGAGGCCGTCCTGAGGATGCTCGAGGAGATCGGCTCGGTCGACCAGGTCCCCGAGTACGTCAAGAAGGCCAAGGACGGCGAGTTCCGCCTGATGGGCTTCGGCCACCGCGTGTACAAGAGCTACGACCCGCGCGCCAAGATGGTGCAGGGGCTGGCGCCGCAGGTCTTCGAGGTCACCGGGAAGAACCCACTGATCGACATCGCCGTCGAGCTCGAACGCATCGCCCTCGAGGACGACTACTTCGTCGAACGCAGGCTCTACCCGAACGTCGACTTCTACTCGGGGATCATCTACCAGGCGATGGGGTTCCCGACCTCGATGTTCCCGGTGCTGTTCGCGATGGGCCGGATCCCCGGGTGGCTCGCCCACTGGCAGGAGAACCTCCTCGACCCCGAGCAGGCGATCGTTCGGCCACGGCAGCTGTTCGTCGGCCACGACCCGCGCGACTACGTCCCGCGGGCCCAGCGCTGACCACGAGTCCACGAGGGGCGGGGCGTCGCGCCCCGCCCGTCGTGGTCAGCGCCCCCCGGTCACCAGTGCCGGGAGCCGGCTGCTCAACCCGTCGTCGCCGCGGTGCGCTTGGCCTCGTCCCGCACCGCGGCGGCCACCGCCGGCACGACCCGCTCGTCGAACGGTGACGGGACGATGTACGTCGACCGCAGCTCCTCGGCGGAGACGACGTCGGCCAGCGCACGGGCGGCGGCGACCTTCATCTCCTCGGTGATGAACCGCGCACGCGCGTCCAGCGCCCCGCGGAACACCCCGGGGAACGCCAGCACGTTGTTGATCTGGTTCGGGTAGTCGCTGCGACCGGTCGCGACCACCGCCGCGTACCGTCCGGCCTCGATCGGGTCGACCTCCGGGTCCGGGTTCGCCAGCGCGAACACGATCGGATCCGGCGCCATCGTCGCCAGGTCCTCGGGCTCAAGGACGTCCGGTCCCGACACCCCGACGAAGACGTCGGCCCCTTCGATCGCGGTGCGCAGATCACCGTTGCGGTCACGGTGGTTGGTGTTCTCGGCGAGCCAGGCCTTCGAGCCCTCCAACCCCTCACGGTGACTGCCGAGGATCCCCCGGCTGTCGGCGACCACGATCTCCTTCACGCCCTCACGCAGCAGCAGCTTCGCGATCGCGACACCGGCAGCGCCGGCCCCGACCATCGCCACCGTCAGGTCCTCGAGCGGCTTGTCGACGAGTCGCAACGCGTTGTACAGCGCCGCGAGGACGACGATCGCGGTGCCGTGCTGATCGTCGTGGAACACCGGGATGTCCAGCGACGCCTTCAGGCGGTCCTCGATCTCGAAGCACTTGGGCGCCGCGATGTCCTCGAGGTTGATCCCGCCGTACACCGGCGCGATCGCCTCCACGACCTTCACGATCTCGTCCGGGTCGGTGGTGTCGATGCACACCGGCCAGGCGTCGATGTCGGCGAACTTCTTGAACAGCACCGCCTTGCCCTCCATCACCGGCAGCGCCGCCGTCGGGCCGATGTCCCCGAGGCCGAGGACCGCGGTGCCGTCGGTGACGATCGCGACGGTGTTGCCCTTGATGGTGAGCTGCCGGGCGTCGGACGGATCCTTCGCCAGTGCCAGACACACCCGCGCGACCCCCGGCGTGTAGGCCATCGACAGGTCGTCACGCGTCTTCAGCGGCACGGTCGGGCGGACCTCGAGCTTGCCGTGCAGGTGCATCAGGAACGTGCGGTCGCTGGACCGGTGGACGTCGACGTTCTCGAGCGCGTCGACCGCCGCGGTGATCCGGTCGGCGTGGTCGGAGTCACCGGCGTTGACGGTGACGTCGACGACGAGGCGATCCCCGGTCGGGTCCACGAAGTCCATCGCCACGACCGCTCCCCCGGCGTCGCCGATCGCGGTGGCGACCCGACCCACGGCGAGTGGATCGTCGCTCTGGAGGTGCAGCCGCATCGTGATCGAGTACGAGGCGTTGGGCGTTCCTGGCACGTGTGTCTCCCGTGAGCGGCGTCGGAGGGAGGTGACACGATACTCGCCCGGCGTCGTCACAGCGCCCGCTTGACACCGCCGTCCACACGACCTTGAGTCACGCAACGACCTTGAGTCACGGAGCGGCCCGAACGACGGAGTCCGACAGCCCACCCCAGGAGACGGCGTGTCCGCGTACGAACCCCTCGCATCCGGTGTCTGGGCGATCCTGCCGACGCCGTTCCACGACGACCTCACCATCGACCACGCCTCGCTGGAGTCCGCGGTGCGGTTCTTCGTCGCCAAGGGTGTGACCGGGGTCGTCGGCCTCGGCGTCAACGGTGAGGCCCACAAGCTCGCCGCCCGGGAGCAGCACGAGGCGCTCACCACCATCGCCGCGGCGGCGGGTGACACCCCGATCGTGGTGGGGATCTCCGAGCTCACCACGGCCCGGGCCGTCGAACAGGCCGAGAGCCTCGCCCCCGCCGCCGGTGACGGGCTCGCCGCCATGATGGTGAAGGTCCCCTCCCCTTCGGCGACGGCGACCGCCGACCACGTGCGCGCCGTCAGCGAAGCCGGAGGCACCGGGATCGTGGTGCAGGACTACCCCGAGCTCAGCGGGATCCACATCACCCCGCAGGCGCTGGCCGAGGCGAGTATCGCCAGCGGCGTCGCCGCCGCGATCAAGGCCGAGACCCCGCCGAGCGCCGCCCAGGTCGCCGCACTGCGGGAGCACACCGACCTCCCGATCTTCGGTGGCCTGGGGGGCGTCGGCCTCCTCGACGAGCTCCTCGCGGGCTCGGCCGGGGCGATGACCGGGTTCTCCTACCCCGAAGGGCTCTGGGCGGTGATCCGTGCCTACTGGGACGACGGCTTCGACGCCGCCCGGGCGGCGTACGCCCCGTGGCTCCCGCTGGTGAACTTCGAGGGGCAACTCAAGATCGGGCTCGCGGTCCGCAAGGAGGTCCTCAAGCTCCGTGGGGCGATCACCTCGGCGGCGATCCGTCCTCCGTCGCCGCCGATGCCGGAGAATCTCCGGGAGGCGCTGGTCAAGCACGTCGCCGCGGCGCCGTTGGACCTCGACCGAGCCTGATCTCCGGCGGTCTCCGCCGAGCGGTTGCGGCACCGGCCGTGCGTCGGGCCACCCGCGTCACCCCGTGGGCTACGGGGCCACGTCGTAGGCGGCCTCGGCCTCCTCCAGGGCGAGCTGCGCCGCCTCCCACCGCGCGAACAGCGCCGAGGCACGATCCTTCGCCTCACCGTGCCGCGCGACCAGCCCCTTGACCCGCTCGCCGTCGGTGTACACGTCCGGGTCGGCGAGCTGGCGGGTCAGCTCCGCGACGGATCCCTCGACGGCGCTCAACTCGCGCTCGATCCCCGCGACGTCGCGTCGCAGCTGCTTGGTGGCCTGATGCCGGGCGTTGCGGTGCTCGGCCTCACGGCGACGGTTCGTGCCGTTCGTGCCGATGGCCGGATCCGATCCCTGACGACGCGCCGGAGCCGGTGGTGGGGTCGCCGCCGTTGCTGCGGTGGACCGACGGCGGTCCAGCAGCTCCTCGTAGGTGCCGTCGAACCAGCTCGCCCGTCCCCGGTCGACCTCGACGACGGCGTCGGCCGCGGCACGGATCACGTGCCGGTCGTGGGTGATCAGCACCACCGTCCCCGGGTAGGCGCGGATGGCGTCCTCCAACACGTCGCGGGACGCGAGATCGAGGTGGTTCGTCGGCTCGTCCAGCAACAGCAGCTGCACCGGTGAGGCCATCGCCTTCGCCAACCCGAGCCGGGTGCGCTCGCCCCCGGAGAGCTCGGCCACGAGGCGGTCGGCGAGGTCACCGGGGAACCCGAACGCCCCGAGCATCGAGCGGTGGTTCATCGAGCGGTGCTCGTCGCGCAGCGCCGTGCGGAACTCCTCGATCACGGTGCGCGAGGCATCGAGGACCTCCGCCTGGTGCTGGTCGACGACGGCGACCTCGACGTTGGCCCCGAGCCGCACCTCACCCTCGGCGATGGGCGCCTCGCCGGTGAGCACCCGCAACAGCGTGGTCTTGCCGGCCCCGTTCGGCCCGACCAGCGCGACCTTCCGGCCCCGCTCCAGGACGAGCTCGACGTCGTCGAGGACCGTGTCGTCGTCGTAGCGCACCGTCACACCGGAGAGCTCGGCCACCACCCGCGGGGCACGGGCCGGCTCGGGGAAGGCGAAGCGGGCGACGACCTCGCGGCGGTCGGGGAGCTCGATACGTTCGACCTTGTCCATCTGCTTGATCCGCGACTGCACCAGACGGGCCTTGGAGGCCTTGTACCGGAACCGCTCCACGAAGCGCTCCTGGGCCGCGATCGTGCGGTCCTGCTGCGCCTTCGCCGCCCGCAGCGAGGCGAGACGCTCCTCGCGCTGGGCGACGAACGACGCGAACCCGCCCTCCTCGGCCGCGACGTTCCCCGAACGGACGTCGTAGACGGTCGTGGTCCCGGCCGCGAGCTCGACGACGACGTCGGCGGTGGCGTCGATGAAGTCACGGTCGTGGCTGACCAGCAGCAGCGCCCCGGGGAGCTCGCGCAGCGTCGACTCCAGCCAGGCGATCGTCTCCAGGTCGAGGTGGTTGGTCGGCTCGTCGAGGACGAGGAGGTCCGGCTTGGCCAGCAGCAGCCGCGCCAGGGCGACCCGCACCCGCCACCCGCCGGAGAGCTCGGTGGTGCTGCGTGACGCGTCGGCGGGGTCGAACCCCAGGCCGGCCAGGACCCGGTGCGCCTCGGCCTCGATCTCGTACCCGCCCAACGAGGTGAACTGGTCCTGCACCCGGGCGTACTCGGTCATCAGCCGCTGCTGCTCGTCGCCGTCGACCTCGCCCATCCGGCGTTCCAGCGACCGGACCCGTGCCTCGAGTTCGGTGAGGTGCTCGGCCCCCGACAGAACGTGTTCGAGGACCGTCGACGACGCCCCGACCGCGTCGACGACGTCCTGTGGGAGCCACCCGACCCTCAGGTCCTTGGGTCGGCTCACCACACCTTCGTCGGGGTCGAGCTCACCGATCAGGGTCCGCAGCAGCGTGGTCTTGCCTACCCCGTTCCCTCCGACGAGCGCGGCACACGTCCCCGGGGGGAAGCGCAGCGTGACATCGGCGAAGAGTCGCCGGGCGCCGAGCGTGACGCCGACACCGGAGCAGCTGAGCACGTGACGGACCCCTGGCGGATCGATGGACGGACCGCGTCGAGGCTACCGACCCGCACCCCGTACGCTGACCGGCCATGCACCTCGTCTCCGTGGATCGTGTCACGGCGTCCGTGGAGGGTCGCACCCTCTTCGCGGACGTCTCGTTCGGCCTGTCGTCCTCCGACCGTGTCGGCCTCGTGGGGCCGAACGGCTCCGGCAAGACCACGCTGCTGCGGATCGTCGCCGGCGACCGTGCCCCCGATGCCGGGAACGTGATCCCGCGCACGGGGCTGCGGATCGGGTGGCTCCCACAGGACCCGCACGTCCCCGACGAGGCGGCGATCGACGTCGTCCTCGCCGGTGACCCGCTGGCCCGCCCCGACGAGGCTGCGGCCCTGTTGGACCGACTCGGCGTCGACCCCGCGCACCCGATGCAGCGGGCCTCGGGTGGTCAGCGGCGGCGGGTCAGCCTCGCGGCCACGTTGCTGGCCCCGAGTGACCTCCTCATCCTCGACGAGCCGACCAACCACCTCGACGTCGACACCATCGACTGGCTCGAAGAGGAGCTCGGACGCCGCGACCGCAGCATCCTCGTCGTCACCCACGACCGTTACGTCCTCGAACGGCTGGCGAACCGGATGCTCGACCTCGACCCGTCCGGGCCCGGTGAGGGGGCCGAGGTCGTGTGGCACGACGGCTCGTACTCCTCGCTCCTCGAGGCGCGTGCGGAGCGGGCCGCGTCCCGGCGACGTGCCACCGACCGGGCCCGCAACCTGTTCACCAAGGAGGTGGCGTGGCTGCGCCGCGGTCCGAAGGCCCGCACCTCCAAGCCGAAGTTCCGGGTCGAGCAGGTCGAACGTCTCCGTGAAGCCGCCGCCGACGACCCGCAGTCGGCCCCGTTGGAGCTCGGGACCGGCCGCACTCGGCTCGGCGACGACGTCTTCACCCTCGACGACGTCACGGTCCGACGAGGCGAGCACGCCGTCCTCGACGGTGTCGAGCTCGGGATCGGTCCCGGTGAACGGATCGGCGTCGTCGGCCCGAACGGGGCCGGCAAGTCCACGCTGCTGCACCTGCTGGCGGGGCGGATCGACCCGGACGCCGGACGGGTCCGTGTCGGGCGCACCGTGCACGTCGGGTTGTACGAGCAGGAGGCCCGCACCCCCCCTGCAGACGTCACCGCGCTGGACACGGTGCTCGCGATCGCCGAGCACATCCCGCTCGCCAACGGTGAACGGCTCCCGGCGGGCCGCCTCGCCGAACGGTTCGGGTTCGACGCCGCACGGCAGCGCACCCCGGTCACCCTCCTCTCCGGCGGTGAGCGCCGACGCCTCGCGCTGCTGCACCTGCTGATCGACGCCCCCAATGTGATCCTCCTCGACGAGCCCACCAACGACCTCGACCTCGACACGCTGGCCGTCCTCGAGGACCACCTCGACGGCTTCACCGGCACGTTGATCGTCGCCTCGCACGACCGCTACACCCTCGACCGCCTCACCGACCGCACGATCGCCGTCGGGGACGGCGGACTCACCGAGCACCTCGACTGGGAGGGGTACCGGCAGGCCCGGACCCAGGGCTCGGCAGGTCCGGGACGACCCACGCCGCCACCCGGCTCCGACCACCGGGGCGGGTCACGGGGCGGTGCGGACCGCAGCGCCGCCGAGAACCGTCGCCGACAGCAGCACCGCCGCCGTGTCCGCTCGCTCGAGCAACGCATCGAACGGCTCGAGCAACAGCGGGGCGATTTGGACGAAGCGATGGCGGCGGCCGCCGAGGACCCCGACCGACTGCTGCGGCTGCAGAGCGAGGTCGAGGACATCTCCGCGGAGCTCGCGGCCGTCGAGGAGGAGTGGCTCGAGCTCGCCGTCGACTGAACACCCGACCTCAGAAGATCAGGGGCAGCCGCGTCGACTCGAGGTGGACGCCGACGATCGCCCCCACGACCCGACCGTGCGCCGCCGCGTCGTCGACCGCAGCGACGAGGCCGCCGGGGGTCAGGCCCGGATCCGGGGCATCACCGTCGACGACGACCGTCATCGTCCCCCGCAGCCGGACCGCGGCGTCGACCCAGTCCCGCTCGACGCCCTCTCGCGGCGCCCGCAGCAGCGTGTCGTCCCCCTCGTCGACGAGTCGCAACTCCGCACCGTCGAGGACGAACCCGACCCGGGCTCCCTTGGGGAGCTCGCGCCCGCTGAGGCCGTCGAGCGGCTCGAGGCCGGCGTCGACGAGTGCGGTGTGCAGCCGCCGCGCCGCGGTTCCACCCCCGACGACGACGAGGATGAGTGGGAGCCCGTTCACCGCCAGCGTCCGCAGGGCGACGCCGTCGCCGTGGGGCTGCACCGTCGACGGGTCGCCGATCACGCCCGCCCCAGTTGACCGTGGACGTACCCGGAGATCCGGCGGGTGACCGGCGTGGGGACCAGCCGTACGGCGTGCCGGGCGGCACGGTTGTGCACCCCCGGCATGCACTGACTCCGCCGTCGGGCGAACGCCGCCAGGGCCTGCCGTACGACGTCCTCGGCATCGGACCGCAGGACCCCCGGTAGCCGGTCCCCACGGGTGCCGGCCACCTCACCGAACTCGGTGTGCGTCACCCCCGGGGCGAGGAGCATCGCGTGCACACCGGTGCCACGGAGTTCATCGACCAGGCCCTGGGAGTAGCTGCGAACGAACGCCTTGCTCGCCCCGTACACCGTCGCTCCCGGCGTCGGCAGCTCCCCGGCGAGCGAGCCGACGTTGATCACCCCGCCGACACCGCGTTCGAGGAGTTGTGGGAGCACCGCGGTCGTCAGCCGCACCATGGCCAGCACGTTCACCTCGACGATCCCGGCCTGCACCCCGCCGCCGAGCTCCCCGGCCCCGCCGAACGCGCCGAACCCGGCGTTGTTCACCAGGAGGTCGACGGGCGCGTCGCGACGGGCCAGCCGCTCACCGACCCGACCCAGGTCGTCGGGGTCGGCGAGGTCGGCGACGACGATCTCGGAGGCGGTCGTCAAGTCGTCGGCGAGTTGCCGGAGGCGGTCACCGCGACGCGCGACGAGGACGACCTCCACGCCCCGGTCGGCGAGGTGGCGGGCGAAGTGGGCACCAAGCCCCGACGACGCACCGGTGACCAGTGCACGGCGGATCTGTTCGACCAACGTCGACTCTTTCTCGGCCGTGGCACGGCCGGTCGGGGAACGTCCGGGGTACGGGGGTACGGGAGTACGGGGCAGGCGGGGTACGACGAGCCGGTCACGTGTGGGTGGCCCCGCCGCGCCGCCGGAGGGCCGAGGCTACCGACGGTGTACGGTCACCTCGACGTGGAGGTGCCGTGCCCCGACTACTCGCCGTCGATGGCAACTCGCTGGGCCACCGCGGGTACCACTCGCTCGGCCACACCGCCGACGCCGGGGACCGCGCGGTCACCGGCGCGGTGGTCTCGATGCTGGCCACCGCGTGGGGGTACGGGCCCTACGACGGCGTCGTCGTCGCGTTCGACCACCCGGTGAACCGTCGGCGCCGTGAGCACCCGGAGTACAAGGCGAACCGCCCACCGACCCCCGAGCCGATCCGGACCGCGCTGACCACCCTGCGCACGGACCTCGCAGCGTGTGGCCTCACGGTCGTCGAGGAGGAGGGCCTGGAGGCCGACGACCTCCTCGCAGCCGTCGCCGACGGGTGCGGCGCCCGCCGCTGGCGCTGCGACGTCCTCAGCAGCGACCGGGACCTCACCGCCCTCGTCGAGGACCGGATCCGCCTGCTGCGGCCACGGGCCCGATTCTCCGACCTGTCGGTGGAGGACGTCGCCGCGGTCCGCCGGCGCTACGGCGTCGAGCCGCACCGCTACACCGAGCTCGCCGCGCTGCGTGGTGACCCCTCGGACGGCCTCGAGGGGGCGGTCGGGATCGGGGAGAAGACGGCGGCGAAGCTGCTGCGCGAGTACGGCAGCGTCGCGGCGCTCTACGAGCGCCTGTCCGAACTCCCGGCGAAGGTGGAGGCCTCGCTGCGAACCTCA
>SLDB01000308.1 GCA_007125475.1 Nitriliruptoraceae bacterium
CGGCTGGGAGTTCGCCGTCGAGGCCTGGATCCACGACGGCAAGATCCGCTTCCTCAACATCTCCGAGTACGTCACCCTGGGCTACTCGGTGTTCGTCCCGGCCACGCCGGAGCTCGAGGCGCACCGGGAGCAGATCACGCGGGAGATCGAGAAGCTCATCAAGACGTTCGACATCGAGTTCGGGGTGATCCACCCCGAGTACTTCGTGACCAGCGACGGCACGATGTACTTCGGTGAGGTCGCCTACCGCCCGCCGGGGTTCAAGGTGTTCGAGCTGCTGGAGAAGGCGTACGGCTTCAACGCCTACCAGGGGATGATCCTCGCCTTCGACCCGCACACCACCGACGCGGAGATCGACGCGTTCTTCCCCGAACCGGTGAAGGACGCCAAGGGCTATGCCGGCTGCTTCGGGGTGTACCCGCGGCGCCGGGTGGTCAGCCGCCTTCAGATCCCCGAGGAGACCGAGGACCACCCCTACTTCGAGACCCACGAGCTCACCGCTCCGATGGAGGAGACGGTGACCAAGCGCACCGCCTTCGGGACGCACTGGGGGCTGGTGTACTTCTTTGGCGACGACCCCTACACGATGCGCGACCTCCTCGCCGCCCAGGAAGCGCTCGACTTCTACGTGTAGTCCGAACCGTGGTCCACGACCCCCCGCGGTCGTGGACCACGGGTCCGGTGCCTCCCCGCCGAGGGGTGTGCACGACACCGGTGGGTGACACCGGACCCAGAGGATCCACAGACAGCAAGGAACCCGTTTGCAGACCCCTGATGCCGGTGCCGGCTCCGGCGCGGTGGACCCCGGTCTCCAGCGCCTGGACACGGCGCTGCGACGCCTCGGCGAGGCTCCGTCGTTCTCCAAGCCCACCAAGCTGCGTCCCGTGCTGGACGCGGCCAAGCGCGTGCTGCTGCAGCCGGACGGTCCCGCGGCGATCGAGACCCGCGCCGCGGAGCTGGAAAGCTCCGGGGTGTTCACCGGCTCCGACTGGGAGCACCCCGAACACCTCGACCCGGCGCTGAGCGCCCCCACGCTGAAGAGCCCCGAGGGTGACACCGTCCTCATCGAGTGCCTCAGCGACCTGCGACTGGTCGCCGTGGCGTCCGGTGACCTCGCCCACCCCACCGTCACCGCTGAGACCGCCCGCGCGCACCTCACCCAGGTCCTGGCGACGAACCTCACGATGCTGTTCGGACCACCCAGCGAGACCGACCGGGAGCGGCAGGGTCGCCTGGCAGGGATCGCGCGAACGGTGCTGCGGCACATCGCCGAACGCATCGGGTACGAGGAGATCCTCGATCAGGTCGTCGAGGAGATGTGGCGTCTGCTGCTGCAACGCCCGATCCAGGTCGACGACATCAAGCGCATGCTCACCCAGATCGCGGTGTACCGCGACGACCCGGAGATCGACCTCGGCAGCGGCGGCGGGGTCGACCGGCTGATCACCAGCCTGTACGGCACCACGATGGCCAGCCGCGAGGACCCCGGTGTCGACGTGTTCCGCGAGCGGCTGGCGGCGATGGACCGCACCGGGCTGCAATCCGAGGCCGCCGGCTTCGCCCGGGCGATGCACGACACCGGGCTGGTCTCGCCGTACCACGCCGTCCTCCTCGACATGCTGCGCAACCACGACGACGACCTGATGGCGACCGCCCTGGGGCTGACCAGCACCGGCCGTGACAGCCTGCTGCGCAACCGCGACCTGGTGCACCGCCTCATCGCCGAGGCGATCCACCCGCAGACGGCGCAGGCCGTCTACGGCCTGGCCCTGCTGTTGGAGCGTGGGATCCTGCACCAGCCGCCGATCGCGCCGGCGCTGTGGCGCCAGCTGCGCCTCACCCTCGCCCCTCCCGCCGAGGAGCGGCTTGCACAGGTATTCGGTCCGACGCCCTCCCCTCGGGCGTGGTTGCTCTCCGGGGTGCTGAGCATGCTGGGTCTGCCGCTTGGCGTGGGACAGGGGGACAACCCCACCTGCCAGTCGGCTCGTGCGCTGTCGATGTGGGCCCACAACGACCCGGATTTCCTCCTCCACCTGGTCACCCGGGCGGCCCGTGACGACGAACTCATCCAGCAGTTCGAGGGTGTGGCGATCTCGTCGCGGGACAGCGAAGCGGGGCTCGCCGCGTTCCCCCCGATGGACCTGGACCCGGTGTCGCTGGTCGTGGTCCCCCACCTCGACCGCATCTACACCGAGATGGGCCGTCGCTGCATCGGACGCGGAGGCGACCCGCACCGGTGGGTGAACCCGGAGTTCCACGGCTGGTGGGCGTGGCGGGGGTTCCGCATCAACGTCGACGTCGCCACCGGGAAGCTCACCGACCTCGACGGCTTCGTCCGCGACTTCCACGCCGCCTACCACCCTCAGTTCAACGGAGACCAGCCGTTGACGCACCCGCAGCCGGCAGGGATCGCGGTCACCGACAGCGCGGCACGGTTCGGCGGTTGGCACGCGATCACGATCCTCCGGGTCGCCCGTGACCCGGAAGGGGTGATGCGGGTGTACTTCTTCAACCCCAACAACGACAGCGGGCAGGACTGGGGCGACGGGGTGGTCGTGAGCACCGCCGAGCACGGCGAGCGGTTCGGGGAGTCCTCGCTGCCGTTCGCCGAGTTCGCCTCACGGCTCTACATCTTCCACTACGACCCGCTGGAGCCCGGCGAGCCGCAGCTCGTCCCCGACGCTGATGTTCAGGCCGTAGCCGACCTGGTGCACCGCAGCTGGGGCGCCGACCGCATCGCCCCGACCGGGCTGCAGGCCGAGGCCGGGGGAGGCACCACCGGGGCGTGAGCAACGGCTGATCAGCGAGGTCCGCCGGATCGGCGGTGACAACCGGCGACTCGGAGCGCCCGCGCTCAGGCGGCCCTGATCGCCGGGATGACCTCGGCGGCGAAGCGCGCGTAGGCCTCGTCGACCTCGGACTGGTCCTCGGGGTCCATGCCGTGGAACAGCAGGACGAGGCGGTCCACACCGGCGGCGTAGAGCTCCTGCATCCGCTCGACGCACACCGCACCCGGACCGACGATCGCGTGACGGTCCATGAACCCGTCGGGGATCACCGACGCCTGGTCGCTGGTCGTCACCGAGTGCCGGAGCATGTCGTAGGAGTCCCGGACCCGGCGGAATACCTCGAGGTCGGCGTCGTCGACCGGCCCGACGGGGTTGTCGTGCAGGAACGAGAACCGCGTCGTCGTCGCGACCACACCGGCGATCCGCCGCCGCGCGCGATCGAGGTCGTCATCGATCCCGACCGCGACCATCGCGCCATAGGAGACCCCGTCGGGGTCGAGCCCGGCCTCCTCGCGTGCCCGGCGGGCGACGCCGACGGCCCACCGGACACGGTCCGGGTCGCCACCGACGGCGAACGTGACCCGGTCGGCGGTGCGGGCCCCGATCCGGATCACGCGCGGTCCGGTCGCGTAGACGTCGACCGGGACCTTGGGCACATCACCCGGGAGCCACTGCATCCGGCTGGAGGTCGGCATCCGCCCGGCGTGCAGCTCGGTGCTGGCGCGCAGGTCGGCCCGGCGGCCACCCATCGCGGCGTCGGCAAGCGCGAACGGCACCTCCTCGCCGGCGAGGTAGCCCTGCAGCGCCCGCACGTAGGCCTCGAACGCCGTCAGCGGGGCCGGCGACATCCCGATGTGGGCCAACGCCGAGTCCCCGCGGGCCAGGCCGAGGGCTGCCCGCCCGCCGGAGGCGACCTGCACCGAGCCGATCGCACCCGCGGTCACGGCCGGATGGCGGGTCACCGGGTTCGTCACGCCGGTACCCATCTGCAGGGTGCGGGTCACCTGCGCGGCGGTCCCCATCGCCACGTAGGGATCGCCGTAGCGGTTCTGGGCGTCTCCGAAGTTCCGGCCGTCGAAGCCCTGGGCCTCGCGAAGCGCGGCGATGCGGTGGACGTCGGCCGGGTAGACGAACCCGGAACCGTCCCAGACCTCGCGCGTACCCATCCTCGGCACCTTTCGTCGTCGTCTCCCGGCCGCCCGTCGGGCTCACCCGTCGGCGGACGGCGCCCCCTCGTCGGTTCCCAGGCCGCGCGCAGGGCGCTCCCGGGTCTCGTACGTCCACACGCCCGATCCACGCTCTACCCGCCGCACCACAGGTGACGATACGCGAGCGGACTGACCGGGGCTCGAGGGCGTCGGTGTCGGAGCCGGCTCACTGAACGACGAGCTCCTCGAGGTGGTAGGCGGGCACGGGGGACGGTGTGCCCGCACACGTCAGTCGCTCGGCCGGCGCCGTCGCCGTCACCTGCACGGTGGCCAGGAGGTGACCGCCGTCGCGCCGCCGGAACCGCACGGCCACGCGGGGACCCTGCACCTGCGAGTCGACGACTTCGAGCCCGGCGTCGTCGTCGATGCCGAGCCGCTTGCGGACCAGCGACTCGGCCGCCTGGACCGCGAACGGATGACAAGAACGACCCCGCCAGTGCTCGAGGAGGATGCGCCCCTCCTCGTGAGCGGTGACGGCACGGTGGGCGGAGGCCGGGTCGAGGTGGCCGTAGAACTGCCCGTCGGGGAGACACACGAGGTTGCCCGCGAAGCGGTCCCCACCGACGTGGGAGCACTCCCAGACGCGGTCACCGAGAGCCGTGTGCAGGGACCGTGCCACCGGGATCCCGTCACGGGCGCAGCACACGTCGTGCCGCCCGTTGGTGCACACCAGGTACCGCGGCCGGGTCAGTGCCCGGCCACCGACGCTGGCCCCGCCCCGGAGCGCGTCGAGATCGACCTCGGCGACGTCGTCGGCGCGGTCGAGGCGCAGCTCCTCGAGCCAACTCCCGGTCGGCCCGCTCACCCCGGCGAACATGGCGAGGCCATCACCACTCCGCCCACCGCCGGGACGGCGGATGAGCAGGATCCGCGCGGGCAACTCCCGCTGCCACGTGATGAGCCGTTCGACGACGGCGGCGGGGAGGCGCGAACCCCGGATGGCGTCCGGCCCCCAGGCACCGGGGTGCTCGAGGAGGACCCATCGCCGCGCCCGGGATGCCGTCCCCAGGACGGGTTCGCCGCGGCGGCGCGACCCGATCGCGCACGCCTCACTCACCGGCGTCGCCGATGCCGCGGTCGATGGTGAACAGTCCTTCGCGGACGAGGCGGCGACACAGCACCAGTCGGCCCGGTGCATCGAGGTGCGACGCGAGCTCTCCCGGGCGCAGCGAGGGGGACTCGAGGGCGCCTCGCAGGGCGTCGTCGAGTCCGGTGGGGAACCGCAACCGGCGGTCGGTGAGCCGCAGCTCCGGACGGCCGTCGTCGGCCACCCCCAGACGCGCGACGGCGCCCTGTCGGCGCCGCAACGGGGTGTCGTCGTCGATCGACCCGACCTCGAGGAGGTCGCGCAACCCGCCACGGTGGTCGGGGGCGCGGCCGTCGAAGAACGCCTCGGCGAGCCCGCCCAGGGCGTGTTCGGCGTCGGCGGCGTCGACCGACCGCAGACCGGCGGCGAGCTCCTCGAGATGGCCGGCGAGGGTGGCCGCGTGCGCGCCGGGGTGGTCGGCCCACCCGGCAGGGAGGGGCCCCGGCGGGCGGTGACGCGCAACGACCTCCTCGACGACCCGCTGCAGCGCATCGGCCCAGTCGACGGTCCGCACCCCCAGCGTGAGGTGCAACGAGGCTTCCTCGACGGTCTGGGCGGCGTGCCGGGTCCCCGCCGGGAGGTACAGGACGTCGCCGGGGTGAAGCGTGAGGTCCCATGGCGCCCCACCCGTCGGGGGGTGCACCACCCACCGTTTCACCCCGTGGGTCTGCAGGGCGAAGACGTCGTGAGCGTCCTCGTGGAGGTCGAGCCCCTGCGCGACCGGTGGGGTGAGGTAGGCGTTGGCCTGCACCGGGTGGGTGAGCTCGGCCTCCAGCGTCCGACACAGCTCGGCGACCGGTGGCCACGAGCGGTGCAGGCCCTGCAGCACGATCGTCGCCCCGTCGGCGAACTCCGCATGGACGGCGGCGACGTCCACGAGGTCGTCGACCGGACGTGAACCGATCCGGACCCGTCGGGTCACCCGGGAGGTCGGGAGCGTCGCCCCGGCCTTCACCAGGCGGAACGCCGGTGCCCGCAACCCGCTGGCGGCCACGATCGTGTCGACGTCGTCGAGGCGGAGGACGTCGGCGAACCCGGCGTCGTCGGCGCCGGCCAGGTGAAGCGGCGCGACACCGAACACCCCGTCGAGGAACCTCTCCGGTTCACCGACGAGCCGGGCGACGGCGGAGCGCACCGTCAGCCGTCACGCCCGTCGGCGTCGGTGCCGTCGGCGTCGCCGGTGTCCGCGTCCGTGCCGTCGGCGTCACCGGTGTCCGCGTCCGTGCCATCGGCGTCACCGGCATCGCCGTCCTGGGTGTCCGCGGCGTCACCATCCTGGGTGTCGGCGGTCGGGGGGTTCGCGGCCTTCGGGCCGCCGACCGTCTCGATCTCGTCGTCGCTCAAACCGCGCACGCTCATCGGTCACTCCTCCGGACAGTCGGGCGTCGGGCCAGGCAGGCAGCCCGCCCCGGCGCCCTGGGGCTCACCGTGAGCGTACGGCCCCGGTGTGCGTGGTGGTGCGCCCCACGGTGACCGTCGGTCGGCACCCGGACGACGTTCTCGCGCCGCCCCGCGCGGCCCGACGACTCCGAACACGGGCCCGGCGCGCCGGGGCGCACGCCCCGGGTTCGGAGCGGATGACGGGATTCGAACCCGCGACCTCCACCTTGGCAAGGTGGCGCTCTAGCCAGCTGAGCTACATCCGCGTGCCGCGGAACGCTAACGGCTCCCCCGGGGTCGGGCAAACCCCGCGCAAAGCCCGTGGGCACGGCGCGCACCCGCCGCGGTGCGACAGCGTTCGAAGCGACGACCGGGGGCCGTCAACGGCCCTGGGCGAATCGCCGCCGACGCCCCGGACGGCCGGGCGCACCTGCGGATCAGCCTCTCCTCACCTCACCTCCACGCAGGCCGGTGGAGCCGAACCCGCCGGCGCCGCGCTCGGTGTCGTCGAGGGTGGTGACCTCGACGACACGCGCCTCGGCGACGCGCTGGATAACCAGCTGCGCGACCCGGTCCCCGACCGCGAACGTCACGTCGTCGTCACCGAGGTTCACGAGCAGGACCTTCACCTCACCGCGGTACCCGGCGTCGATCGTGCCCGGGGCGTTGGCCACCGTCACCCCGGCACGGTGCGCCAACCCGGATCGCGGATGCACCAGCCCCACCCAGCCGGCCGGGATCGCCAGCGCGAGGCCCGTGGGAACCGCGACCCGACCTCCGGCCGGCAGGTGCACCGATGCGGCGGCGGCGAGGTCCATCCCGGCGTCGCCGTGATGCGCGTACCGCGGCAGGCTCGCCTCCGGGGTGAGCCGTACACACGCGACGGTGGGCCGCACGTCGTCGTCGGACACGTCGTCGGACATCGGGGCCTCCGGACCGCTCGGGTCAGGGTGATCGGAACGCTCGGTTGATCGGAGTCGTCCCCGACGATAGACGTCGACGATGCCACACACCGCCGGCGGCCCCCGGTGGGCCGGACGGATCCCGGCTCACCCTCCCCGCGCGGCGAGGAAGCGTCCCCGCGCCCATCCGTGGTCCACGATCGGTGCCGGGTACCCGTCCGGCCCGGGCCCGCCACCGGACCACGGCTCGTGGACGAGGTCGTCGTCGACGTCAGCGAGCTCGGGGACGTGGCGCCGGAGGTAGGCGCCCTGCGGGTCGTGACGCCGTGACTGCGCGGTCGGGTTGAGCATCCGGTTCGGGCGCGGGTCGGTGCCGGTGCCGGCCACCCACTGCCACTGGCCGAAGTTCACCGCCAGGTCCCCGTCGACGAGGTGGTCCATGAAGTGCCACGCACCGGGCCGCCAGTCGATCCGCAGGTGCTTGGTGAGGAACGAGGCGGTCACCATCCGGGCGCGGTTGTGCATCCAGCCCTCGGTGCGCAGTTGGCGCATCCCGGCGTCGACGAGGGGGTAGCCGGTGCGCCCCTCGATCCACGCCTCGAAGCCGTCGGGATCGTCGATCCAGCGGTCACCACGCGGTCGCAGGTCGTCGACGACGAGGCGCGGCTCGGCGGCCAGCAGCTGCACGTGGAACTCCCGCCAGCACAATTGACGGACGAACGCCCCCTGCCCGGCCGAGGTTGGATCGGCGCGCACGGCGAGCTCCGTCGGCGAGATCGTCCCCAGGTGCAGGTGGAGCGAGAGCCGCGACGTTGCGTCGACGGCGGGGCGGTCACGGTCACCGGGGTCGGGATCGGCCGCGAAGAACGCCTCGGCAGCGGCCCGTCCCACATCCTCACCGCCCGGTGGCCTCCCCGGCGCCGGCCGGGCGTCGGTGAGCTCGGCGAGCTCGGGGATCACGCCGGGATCGACGTCGTCGGGGAGGGTGAGCCGATCGGGGGCGGGGTGCGGTCGGCGGGGCTCCATGGTCTGCCAGCGCCGCCAGTAGGGGGTGAACACGCGGTAGGCGCCGCCGGTGGTGGTGGTCACCGACCCGGACGGCACGACGGTCAACCCCTCGTGCTCGACCACTTCGACGCCGGGTATCCCCCGGAGCCCGGCCGTGCGGCGTCGGGCGTACCGCGAGACGTCGGCGCTGACGTGCACACGCTCGGCGCCGAGCCGGCCTGCCAGGAGGGCGACCTCGCGGCCCACGTCGCCGCGTCGCACCACCAGGTCGCCGCCCCGGCGCCGAAGCGCGCCCCGGAGGTCACGCAGGGCATCGAGGAGGAGGGCGAGACGGTTCGCCGAGGCGTAGCGTGACGCGAGGATCTCACGGTCCAGGACGAACAGCGGCGTCACGCTCGGCGACGCGGCGATCGCGGCGGTCAGCGCAGGGTGGTCGTGGACCCGCAGGTCACGGGTGAACAGGACGATCTCGGTCGGCATCGGGCTCCGTTCTGCCACCCGGGGTTCGTCGGCGGGCCGGGCGCGGTTGGGCCTCCACGGGCGTCGGACGCCGGGCACCGACCACGTCAGGGGTGCGCCGGTTCCTCGCATCTGGCCGCCAACGGCGCATAAGGTGCGTTGTGACGCCATCCGCATCGTCGGCGACATGTGCCGGCACGCGCGGCTCGACGTCCCGTACCCGCGACAGGATCTCCGTCGCGGCCACCAGCCACAGGAGGATCAGACATGGCGGACTCGCTCGTCGTCCAGAGCAAGCTCAAGGAGGCCGTCAAGGGCCTCGACCTGAGGATGGACTCCAGCCTCCCGGACGCGGTGAACGACAAGGTCGCCGCGATCCTCGCCGACGCGGCGAAGCGCGCCAAGGAGAACGGCCGCGGGACGCTGCGTCCCTACGACCTCTGAGCCACCTCGGTCGGCATCGGCTGGGGGGCGCCGTCGGCGCCCCCCAGCCGATGCGTCCACCGCGGACGCTTCACTTGTCGAAACA
>SLDB01000378.1 GCA_007125475.1 Nitriliruptoraceae bacterium
GACGTACTCGGAGATGTTGAGGAAGCGGATCTTGCCGTCGTGGATCCAGGCCTCGACGGCGAACTCCCAGCCGTCGAGGTGGGATTCCATCAGGACCGGGAACTCCTCGTCGGGGATGAGGTCGACCTCGTCGGGGGTGCGTATCACGCGGTGGCCGAGGCTGCCGGCCTTGTCGAACGCCTTGAGGTGGATCGGGTCGTTGGGGTCACCGTCGAGCTTCAGCAGCGTCTGGTTCACGCGCTTGAGGAACCGGACCACGTCGCCGTGATCGTGTGCCTCCTCGAAGATCCCGACCCGGATCCCGCCGAGCTGGGCCCGGCGCTTCATCAGGGCCTTGTCGCGCAGCAGCATCGCCTGACCGAAGAGGCGCGGGTTGTCCAGCAGCACCGAGTTGATCGCCCCGGCCCACTCCACGGTCTCCTCGAACAGGGGGATCGCGACGTCGACGCCCATGTTCTGCAGCGTCTCGGCGATCTCCAGGGAGCGGTCGTTGAGCCGCTCGAAGTTCCACGGCACGTACGGGATGTCGTGGGACTCGCAGTACTCCTCGGCCCAGTCCGGGGCGACGACCACGTACCGCCGGTCGAAGGCCTCGGCGGCTTCGACCGCGCTGAGGCTCCAACCGAGGAGGGCGACGTAGCCCTTCTTCGGATCGAACTTCTCGTCCTGTGCGGATGGCATCGGATGCACGTCCTGTGTCGGGGATCACGTCTCGGGTCCGCGGCCCGGCGGTGATGTCGTCCGCTCCTGGGCCCGGCCAACCGGTGGCGCAGCGTCGGCCGTCGGGGCGTCGGGCCGGCACCTCGATTCGGGGTGTGTGATGGGACATCGGGGTCGCGGTCGCGGTCTCCCCGAGACGTGTCCCACCACCCTACTGACGGCGGAGAGGTCGCGTCGGGGCCGCCACCGACGATCGTCGGGGCGCCGAGGTGGGGCGCTGCGGCGCCGTCTACGGCGTCGGAGCGTCTCTGCCCGGTGGGGCCGGGGCGGTGCGCGCACCGCCCGTGACCAGCCGCCACCCCGCAGGGACGATGAGCAGCAGCGCGCCGAACGCCAGCGCGGGGAAGTCGGCGAGGGCGAGCACCACCCCGGCCAGGGTGCCCCCCACCGCGCCGGCGAGGTTCATCACCAGGTCGCTGGCCCCCTGGGCGGCGGCGCGCTCACCGACCGGCACGGCATCGGTGAGCAGCGCGGAGCCGGCGATCAGCGAACACGACCACCCGGTTCCGAGCAGCACCAACCCCAGGGTGAACGGTGCCGAACCGGACGCGTCGCCGAGTGCGGCCAGTAGCGAGGCAGCCACGAGTTGCACGACCCCGGCGCCGAGCACCGCCTCGCGGCCGAAACGGTCGGCCGCCCACCCCACGACGGGGCTGAACGCGTACATCCCCGCGATGTGCAGGCTGATCGTCACCCCCACCAGTTGCAGGGTTGCGCCGTGGTGCTCCATGTGCACCGGGGTCATCACCATCACTCCCAGCATCACCGCGTGGCCGGCCGCGATCGCGTACAGCCCGGTGAGCGCGGCCGGACGGGAGCGGATCGACGCCAGCCCGCTGCGCAACGCACCAGCGGTCGGTGTCGGCGACTCGGCGGCCGCGAGGCCACGGGCGTGTACCAGCGGATCGGGTCGGAGCAGGACGACCTGGACGAGCGCGGCCCCGGCGAACGAGGCGAACGCGAACACGTACGCGCCGGCGAGCGCTGGCAGGCCGAGGTGCCCGGCGACCCAGGCACCGGGCCCGGTGAGGTTCGGCCCGAGCACCGCCCCGACCGTCGTCGCCCACACGATCGTCGACAGCGAACGCGCCCGGTGGTCGGGTGTCGCAAGGTCGGTCGCGGCGTACCGCGCCTGCAGGTTCGCCGCGTTCGCCCACCCGATCGCCAGCGCGGCGACGACGTGGAGGGCGAACACCTCCAGGACGGCGGCGAGCACCGCCAGCGCGGCGCCGGACGCCCCCACCGCGTACCCGGTCGCCAACCCTGGGCGGCGACCGCGTGCGACGGCGATCCGGGCGATCGCCAACGCCGCGGCTGCGGCGCCCAGGGTCGAGGCGGTCGAGGGCACCCCGGACAACGACTCCGTCCCGGAGAGCTCGTAGGCCAGCAGGCCGACGACGGCGAACCCGGCGCCCACGCCGACGCCACCGAGGATCTGACTGGTCACCAGCACCCGCAGGGTGCGGCGTTGCAGGGTGGCCGTGGTCTCCGACACGCGCCGCCCCCTCGTCACCCCGTGGTCGACCACCGTGGTCGGAACCGGATCCTAGGCGCCCGGCATCCACCGCCCCGCCGGTCCCGAACCTCCCGGAAGGGCGTCGTCGCCGGCCGGGGTCGGTCGCTGACGACGGCGGCGAACGCCGGTGCCGCTGACCCGTACCCTCGTCCTCTCCTCCCCGGGCCCGTCGAGGTGACCGTGCACGCTGCGAGAGTCGTCGTCACCGTGGCTGCCGGGTTGCTGCTGGTGGCGTGCACCGCCGATGAGGAACCGGCCGTGGAGGTCGCCACCGCCGGCTCCGGGGTGGTCACCCAGACGGTCGCGGCCCCCGCCGAGGTGCAGCCCCGAGCCACCGCCCGCATCACGGCGCCGGCGAACGGCCGCATCGCCGAGCTCCTCGTCGACGACGGCGTCGAGGTCGCCGCCGGTGATCCGCTGCTGCGGATCAGCTCGGACACGGTCGACTCCCAACTCGCCCAGGCACAGGCCGCGGTGGACGCGGCCGAGTCACTGGCGGCGTCCTCCGCCGGCGCCGGCCTGGACCTCGCACCGGTGTTGGGGGCGTTCCGCGGGCAACTCGACGGCGTGGTACCCGGGATCCTCGACGGGTTGCAGGCCCAGACGGCGGCCACCGAAGCGGGGCTGCAGGCGGCGATCGAGGCGGTGACGGCGACGTCGGCGGCCGCCGACGAGTGGTCACGGGCGCTCCAGGCCGCGGTGGACGACGCCGCCGACACCGCCGACGAGCTTCGTCGCCGGGGCGCTGAGCTCGACGACGAACTGCGTCGGCGCGCCAGCGAGCTCGACGACGAACTGCGCGGCAACCTCGGTGACGACGTCGTCGACGACCTCGACTTCGACGTCGACGACTTCGGTCTCGACCTCGACGAGCTCCCCCAGCTGCAGCTCGCCGACGTCCCCCAGGCACCGGACACCTCCTCGGTCGCGGCCTCACTGCTGGGGGCCCAGCAGGCGGTGAACGACTCCCGCCAGGCGCTGCGCGACACCGAGGTTGGGTTCGCGGACGCTTCCCGGCAGCTGCGGGAGTCCGAGGAGGAGCTCGCCGAGCAGTCCGCCCGTACCGCGGCGGCGCAGGCGGAGGCGGTCGGTGCCCAGGTCACGCAGGCCGAGCTCGCCCTTCAGGCCGCCGAGTCCCGGGTCGAGGCCCTGGAGGTGCCCTCGCCGATCGACGGCGTCGTCGAGCTCTCCCGTGGGGGTGAGGCGCCCGAGGCCCCCGACGGCGCCTTCGACGAGCTCGCCGGAGCCGGCGGTGGCGGCCTGGAGGGGATCGACGTCTCGGCGCTGCTGGGTGGTGGCGGTGCAGCTCCGGGGGTCTCCGGGTCAGGGGTCGTCGCTGAGGGCGCGGCGGTCTCCGCCGGTCAGGTCCTGTTGACCGTGTACGACACCTCGGCGTTCACCATCGACGCCGAGGTCGACGAGATCGACGTCGTCGAGCTGGCCACCGGTCAACCGGTGGAGGTCCTCGTCGACGCGTTCCCCGGGCTCGCCCTCGACGGCGTCGTCGACCACGTGGCGTACGCCCCGCGACGCGACGCCACCGGTGGTGCGCTGTACGGCGTGGAGATCTCCCTGTCCCCGGTCGCCGACGCCCCCGACCTGCGCGCCGGCCTCACCGCCAGCGTCGAGGTGGAGGTCCGCCGGGTCGACGGAGAGGTGGTGGTGCCGACCTCGGCGTTGCTGCGCCGCGGGGATGGTGAGGTCGTGCACGTGGTGCGTGACGGGGTCGCCGTCGAGGTCCCGGTCACCGTCACCGCCATGGGGGACGAGGACGCCGCCGTCGACGGTGCACTCGAGGCCGGAGAACCGGTGGTGACCATCGGCGTCGAGCGGATCTCCGACGGGGACCCGGTCCCGTCGTGAGTGCCGTCCTCCTGGAGGCGGACCGCGTCGAACGGGTCTACCGCATCGGGCGCGACGTCGAGGTCCGGGCGCTCACCGACGTCAGCTTCCGCGTCGAGCGGGGTGACTACGTCGCGATCGTCGGCACCTCCGGCTCGGGCAAGTCCACCCTCCTCAACCTCCTCGGTGCCCTCGACCGCCCCACCTCCGGGGAGGTCCGCTACGACGGCCGTGATGTCCGGGTGATGGACGACGCCGAGCTCGCTCTGCTGCGCAACCGCCGCATCGGGTTCGTGTTCCAGTCCTTCCACCTGCTCCCGCGGCTCACTGCCCTCGACAACGTCATCCTCCCGCTGACCTACCGTCCGGGGAGTCGGGGGGATCGGCGGCGTCGTGCGCAGGCGGCGTTGACGGCCGTCGGGCTCGCCGATCGCCTCGGCCACCGTCCCAGCGAGCTCTCCGGGGGCCAGCAGCAGCGGGTCGCGATCGCCCGGGCGTTGGTCACCGAGCCGGCGCTGATCCTCGCCGACGAACCCACCGGGAACCTCGACACGCGTACCGGCGAGGAGATCATGGCCCTCCTCGAGGCGCTGCACGACGAGCAGGGCACCGCGCTGGTGGTGATCACCCACGAGGCCGAGATCGCCGCCCGTGCCCGGGTGCGCATCGAGCTTCGTGACGGCCGGATGGTGGGCGGGGGACCGGCGTGAGCCTGCGTGAGGCCGTCCGCGTCGCGGTGCAGGCCCTCGTCGCCAACCGCCTGCGGTCGGTGCTCACCACCCTCGGCGTCCTGATCGGGGTGATGTCGGTCGTGCTGCTGGTCGCGATCGGTCAGGGCGCCAGGACCGAGATCACCGGCGCGATCGAGGGTCTGGGGTCCAATCTGCTGTTCGTCCTCCCCGGTGACGGTGACTTCGGGGCCGGCCCCGCACGCAGCCGGTTCGTCGTCGACGACGTCGCCGACATCGAGCGGGAGCTGCCCGCCCCCGACGACCGGGTCGCCGGGTACACGGTCGGTGCCGAGTCGCTGCAGGCCGACGGCGAACGGGTGAACGCCACCGTGTTCGCGGTCACCGCGAGCTATCCGCGGGTGCTGGACCGGACCGTCGCCCGGGGCCAGACCATCTCCGAGTCCGACGTGGTCACCTCCCGGCGCACCGCCGTGATCGGGGCCGCCACCGCCGAGGCGCTGTTCGCCGGTCAGGACCCGATCGGTCGGAACCTCACGATCGGCGGGATCCGGTTCCGGATCGCGGGCGTCCTCGAGCGAATCGGGGGCTCCGGCAGCCCGTTCGGGCCCGATCAGGACCGGGTCGTGCTGGTCCCGGTCACGACCGGGCAACGGCTCTTCGGCACCGACCGGCTCGACGCGATCTTCGTGAGGGCGGCGTCGACGGCGTCGGTGGAGGCCGACCGGGCCACCGTCGACCGGGTGCTGGGACAGCGGCTGGACGAGGACGAGTTCAGCGTGATCAGCCAGGACGAGATCATCGGGGTCGTCGGTGACATCCTGCAGATCCTCACCCTCGTCCTCGGGGCGATCGCCGGGATCTCGCTGCTGGTCGGCGGGGTGGGGGTTTCCAACATCATGCTGGTGTCGGTGAGTGAGCGCACCCGCGAGATCGGGCTGCGCAAGGCCCTGGGAGCACGAACCCGCGACATCACCACGCAGTTCCTGCTGGAGGCGACCGCGCTCACCGTGATCGGCGGGGCGATCGGGTTGGGTCTCGGCGTCGCCGGCGCCCACCTGGTCGCAACCTTCGCGCCGGTGCCGGCGGTGGTGACCTGGTGGTCGGTGGCGCTGGCCCTGGGGACCTCGCTGGCCGTCGGGCTGGTGTTCGGGGTGCTCCCCGCCCGTCGGGCCGGCCGGCTCGACCCCGTCGAGGCGCTGCGGCACGACTGAGCACCGGCCGGGTGGCCCGGTTGCGAGCCAGCCGAGCGGCCCTTCGACGCCCCGCGAGGGTCCTGTGAAGTAGGGCCGTGTGACCCCGGTCGAGGCCGGTGCAGAAACCTAGTGTCGTCCTTGACGGAACGCCCCCACCGCAGAAGAGAGGTACGTCATGGACTCCCGCAAGCTCGCTTCCATCGGATCGCTGGTACTCGGCGTGCTGATGGTGATCGGCGCGATCGGCACCTGGACGATGGTCAGCACGACCCTGTCCGACCAGCGCATCACCACCCCCGACGACGCGGTGTGCCTCGCCGACCGTGATGTGCGCGGGCCGTTCACCGCGTTCTGCCAGGCCCGCACCATCGACCGCAACGTGCTGGAGATCACCGACGGTCAGACCTACGCCGAGCTCGACCGTGAGGACGAGCGGCGTGGCACCGCGCAGAGCGCCTCCTTCCTGCAGGCCTCGCTGTTCACCTCGGTGCTGGCGTTCGGGGTCTCGGCGATGGCCGGCGCGGTCGGGGTCCTGTTCATCCTCATCGGTCTCGGGATCCGCGACGTCGCCCAGCGCGTCCCGGAGCCCGGCGACACCCGTGTCTAGCCTGACCGAGCGCCGCGGTCACCGCCGAACCCAGCGGTGACCCGGTACCCACACCCGATGCACCCCGGGGACTAGCGTCCCCGGGGTGCATCGTTTTCAGCGGTGGGTCCGGGCCACCCGGCGGAGGCTTACGCGTCCGGCGGCGGTCGAACCGGTGATGCTCGCGCTCGGTGCGCTCACCGGGGTGGCCACCGGAGTCCTCGCGTGGCTGCTGATCACCGGGGTGCACCTGGTGACGCAGTTCGCGTGGGCCGATCCGGTCCCGGCCTGGCAGCTCGTCCTCGTCCCCACCCTCGGGGGGCTGGCGGTCGGGGTGTTGACCACCTACCTCGTCCCCGAGGTCGCCGGTGGTGGCGTGGTGACCACCATGGAGTCCCTGGCGCTCCGCGGCGGGCGGCTGCGCCGGCGCACGCCGTTCGCGGCCACCGTGGCCACCGCCCTGGCGCTGGGCACCGGGTCCTCCGGTGGTCGCGAAGGCCCGATCGTCCTCATCGGCGGTGCGGTCGGCTCGGCGGTGGGGCGGATCCCCCCACTTGACGAGGAGCGGAACCGGTCGTTGGTCGCCGCCGGGGCGGCCGCGGGGATCGCCGCGACGTTCAACGCCCCGATCGGGGGGATGCTGTTCGCGATCGAGCTCCTCCTCGGCGGGATCCGCCGGGCCGGTTCGCTGCAGGTCGTGGTGATCGCGGCGGTGGCCGGGTCGGTCACCGCCCGGCAACTCGTCGGTGAGGACCTGCCGCTCTTCGACGCCTCCGCGAACCTGGGGTTGCGCGCCCCCTCGGAGTTGCTGCTCTACGCGGGTCTCGGGCTGGCGGCGGTCGTCGTCGCCGTCGGTTTCCGACGTGGCGAGGATCTGAGCCGACGCGCGTTCACCGCGGTGCGCCAGCTCATCGGCGGGCCGCTGACGGTCGCGTTGGCCGGCCTCGTGGTCGGGGTGATCGCGCTCGCCGTGCCGGAGGTGCTCGGCGAAGGGAGCGACCTCCCGGCGATCGATGGCGAGCGCGATCCGATCCAGGCGATGCTCGACGTCGAGCTCGGGGTGGACTGGTCGGTCGCGGCGTTCCTGCTGGTGCTCCTGGTCGGCAAGCTCGTGGCGACGCTGGTCAGCGTCGGGGCGGGGAGCGCCGTCGGCACGTTCGCGCCGACGTTGTTCACCGGCGCCGCCCTCGGCGGGGCGTTCGGGATCGCCGCGAGCCGCCTGCTGGGGATCCCCGCGGTCGACGTCGGAGCCTACGCGTTGGTGGGGATGGCGGCCGTGTTCGCCGCTACGGCCCGGGCGCCGCTGACCGCGGTCGTGATCGTGTTCGAGCTCACCGGGAGCTACGACCTGGTGCTGCCACTGATGCTCGCCGTGGGGATCGGGATGTTCGCCACCGAGCTCGCCGGTTGGGAGTCGATCTACACCCATCAGCTCCGGCGACGCGGGGTGATCTACGGTCAGCCCGACGACCTCGACGTGCTGCAGACCGTCACGGTCGGGGAGGTGATGCACCGTGAGTCCGACTCGACGGTCCCGGAGTCGCTGCCGGTCGAGGCCTTCGCCGAGCAGTTGCGACGCACCGGTGGCCACGGCGCCGTCGTCGTCGGCGACGACGGCCACCTCGTCGGGGTGGTGACGCGTTCGGATCTCAACCATGCCGGAGCCACGGTCGGCGAGATCTGCACCCGCCAGGTCCTCACGGCGACCCCCGACGACCCGGTGTTCCGGGCGGTGCGCCGGATGGCCAGCCGTGACGTCAGCCGACTCCCGGTGATCGACCATGCCACCCGCCGCGTCGTCGGCGAGCTGCGTCGCTCCGACGTCGTCCGCGCCTATCAGCGGGGTATCGCCCGCAGCCTCGGTTCCCAGCAGCGCCGTGAGGTCGGCAAGCTCCGGGACCTCGCCGGGGTGCGGTTCGTCGAGCTCGTCGTCGACGCCGACTCACCCCTGGCCGGCGCACGGGTCAGCGACGTGGACTGGCCGGCGCGCACCACCCTCACGAGCATCCGGCGGTCGGGTGAGGTGGTGGTCCCCACCGGGGGTACGCGGATCGAGGCCGGCGACGAGCTGATCACCCTCACCGCCGACGGCGACGCGGTGCGTAGCCTGGCCTCACCGGCGGAGTGACGGGCACCACGGTGACGACGGGACGCGACCATGGCCACGGAGAACGAGCACGGTGATCTGGACGCGATCCTGCGGGAGGTGGCCGAGGTTGCCTACCCGGCGCGCCGCGACGGAGCGGTCGCCGACTACATCCCGAGCCTGGCCGGCGTCGACGCCGACCGGTTCGGGTTCGCGGCCGTCGAGCTCGACGGCACCGAGCACGCCGTCGGTGACGCCGACGAAGGGTTCCCGATCCAGAGCATCTCGAAGGTGTTCGCCCTCGTGCTCGCGATGCAGAAGGCCGGGGACGCCGGCGGGGTCGGCGACGAGTTGTGGTCACGGGTCGGTCGCGAGCCGTCCGGGGACCCGTTCAACTCGCTGGTGCAACTCGAACGGGAACACGGGGTGCCCCGGAACCCGATGATCAACGCCGGAGCCCTGGTCGTCGACGACGTCCTCGTCGCCCACTGCGACGACGTCGTGGCCTCCATGCTCGAGCTCCTCGAGGACCTCGTCGGCGAACCGGTCGAGGTCGACGAGGAGGTGTACGAGCAGGAACGCGCCGGGAGTCCACGCAACCTGGCGATGGCGAACCTGATGCTGTCGTTCGGCAACTTCCGCCACGACGTCGACGTCGTCCTCGACGCCTACCTGCACCAGTGCGCGA